>JBBQRB010000282.1:0-1630 GCA_038215315.1 Pseudanabaenales cyanobacterium | reverse complement strand
TTTTTTGATTAAAAGCTCTAATCACAATTTTAAAACAAAATATAAAATCCAGAAATACCCCCTACCCATTATAATAAAAAATATTAAACCCCAATATTTTGCGGTGGGGCGGTTCGCGCCGCACCACTAATCTTTCACTGGGAAGGGAGTAGTAGCGGCGCAGACCGCCGTTACTATTTTTTTAAGGATTGTAAACGAAATAGCTTACGCAAATAAAATCCAAGAATTAGCGGTGCGGCGCATTGCGCCGCACCGCTAATCTTTCACTGGGAAGGGAGTAAGCAGCGCAATACAACTAAGAACTAGATCCAAAACGGATCGCATAAACATCTTGCTCTTTGTCCGTGTAAATTTCGACATCAGACTTTGGATAGGAAACACAAAGGAGAATGTAACCCTTAGAATCGAGTTCTTCACCCATACCACCAATCCCCATGCCTTGGCTTTGGTCAACTTGTCCTTTGACAATTTGCGCCGCGCAGGTCGTACAAACACCCGCGTAACATGAACATGGCAAATCTAGTCCCTGTGCGATCGCCGCATCAAGAATCGGCTGATCTTCAGGCACAGCTACGATAAAAGTTTGTCCTTGGTGATGCAGGGTAGCAGTAAAGGTCTGAGTCATTTTTATAGGATTTATTGCGTAAAGTGAATGATATGATGTGCAATTGGCTTAATTTTATCTCTTCCTATGCAACCCCGCCACACTGCCCGCGAACTCGCCCTATTTAGTATCAACCAACTGCCTAGCCAATCCCAAAAGCTAGAAACAAAAACCTTGGACGACATTGTGACCGCCGTTGTTCGATCGCTCCATGATGAAACCAAGGAGCTATTACAAACTGCTAGTGTTGAGTTGCAACGTAGCCAAGATCGGCTCACATCAAGCGAAAACCGCACTAGTGATCTGCGCCAAGATATCCAAGCCGTTGAGGGAATGGTGCGTGAGGCGATCGAGCTAACCAAAAATGCAATTAACAACATTGGCGCGGCTCTGGAGTTTCCTGTAACTTTGGTACTTTCTCAGCGCGATGAAGTGCGTAAATACGCGATCGATATTCTCAAGATGGTCAATAGCAAGCGATCGCAAATTGATGAAACCATTAGCACCGCTCTTGTCAATTGGCAAATTGATCGGCTCGCGCAGTTAGACAAAGATATTTTACGGATTGCCACGGCGGAGATGATGTTCATGAATGTGGCAAGTAAGGTGGCGATCGATGAGGCAGTAGAGCTTGCTAAGCGCTATAGCAGCGAGGATGGCTATCGCTTTATCAATGGAGTTTTACGCCGCATTGACGATCAGCTTAAAGAATCCCGTCAGTCAAACACTAAAAAGCTGTAATACAGGCTTCGCGCGCATCACAGCTTTTGGGGTTTTAGCTAAACTCGCAATGCGGAGAAGGTAATAACTAATAGCATAGCCACGCTATTAGTTATTACCTTCTAACTGCCTTACAGCCGCAAGTTCTCTTTCGAGAAGATTGACTTTTTCTAATAGTTGCTGATTAGAAGCCAGTAGCTCCTGAGTTCGTGATGATAGATAAGGGTCAGATTCCCACCAGTTGATTCCGATTTCCTTAGCTTTATCGACTGAGGCAACTAGCAATCGGATTCTAATGCTCAGTAA
>JBBQRB010000281.1:0-2422 GCA_038215315.1 Pseudanabaenales cyanobacterium | reverse complement strand
GGCGAAAGAGATGAGCAAGGATCAGATCATCCTGATCAACCTGTCAGGACGAGGCGACAAGGATGTGGAAGAAGTTGCGCGGGTGCTGGGCAAGCCGATACGTTGAAAACCAGGGCGGTGCGCCGCAACGTCTAATCTTTCACTGGGAAGGGAGTACTTAATAAATGGCGATCGCTATGATATTGAACAGATCGTTAACAAAAGGTTAATAGATGGTTATATGTCCTCTCTTGTATACCCACAATAGCTACAGTTAAGATAAAAATTATTACAATTATTTATATTGGGGTCGTATGGCTAAGTCAGTACTATTGGCTCAGTTGTCGGAAGAACAGTCTTTGATATGGCACAACTCTTTAGCCGCCCATGAAATAGAGGTTTGGGCTGCTCCTGAATCAGAGGACTTAGTTAAATTACTTACTCAAAAGCACCAGTCGGGTCAAGCTTTGCCTAATTTAATTATTGCTGATATCGGTATTAGGTACAGTGGGGGAACATCGTTACTAGCAACTGAACTCTGTAAATGGTGTGCAGAAAATTCGCCTGAATTAAAGGTTTTGTTGGTTAATCCTCGCCAAAGTCAGATTAAGGAAGTTGAAAAACGCTGGGCAGTAAGGCGTGGTGCTATCGATCTATTGCCAAAAGTATCGTTAGAAAATTTAGGCTCAGCTTTTGAAACTGTTGCTCAAGTCTTGGGGGTTGGATTCAAGTCAGAAGCTCTTGATGCTGTTGTTAGCAATTTAAAACTACAGCAATACCAGCCAGACAGAGGAGCCGTCAAGGGTAAAAATATTCGGCAAGCTGCAACTGAAGAACTAGCCCGCAAAATGGCGATGATTCCTCTGATGGTAATGGCGAGTGAGCCTACCAAGGAATCTGATGGTTCTGATAGTGATGAAGCATCGTTCAACTCTCATAAGCAGATAGCTTTAGACGCAACAATCTCTGAACTCAAACTCTATAATTCTCAAGCTGACCTAAAACAGACGGGATCTTTCGCTAAACAGCTTTTCAAAGACGATCCACTTTTACCTGCACTAATCATCTACGACCAAGATCAATATGTGGGAATGCTTTCAAGGCGGAAATTTCTAGAATGCTTGAGTCGCCCCTATGCATTGGAGCTATTTACAAAGAGACCCTTATCAGTTTTGTATGAGCAAGTCCAAGTGGACATTCTAGAATTACAAGGCAATATGGCTATTGTAACTTCTTCACAACTGGCTTTGGCTCGAAAAGAGGATGACATCTATGAGCCTGTAATCGTCAGAACTTCAGATAATGGCTACGCTGTACTTGATGTGCATGACCTATTACAAGCTCAGTCATATATTCATGAGTTAGCTACTAAGCTGCTACGTGAGCAGACCCAGACGACTATGTTTCAAACCGAAAAAATGGCAAGTTTGGGACAGGTTGTAGCGGAAGTATCCCATGATATTCGCAATCCTGTTTCGGCTATTTATGGTAATACGGAGTGCCTCTTAACCTATATTGAAGGCGTAATGAAAATATTGCGTGCCTACGAAAAAGAGTATGGAACTACTTCTCCAGTCATTAGCCAAACTCTTGAAGAGATTGATTGGGATTTTGTCAGATCAGATTTACCTCAGGTTGTCCGCAGCATTCAGTCGGGTTCAAAATACTTACGCCGATTAGTTGATACGCTCCAAAGCCTGTCTCATATGCAAGATAAGGAAGAAGTTGAGGTGATTGACCTAATGGATTGTGTTGAGAGCAGCTTGACTATTCTTAGTGGCAGAGTTAGGGATGTGCAGATAGTGAAAAACTATGGTGATTTGCCTAACATGAGTGGATTTACTGATCGCCTGATCCAAGTGTTTATGAATTTAATCAGTAATTCTCTAGATGCACTGATGGATCTGAAGGCAAATCCTGATTTGATTAGGCAACGTGACCAAATGATCATCAAAGAAGGAGGTCGTGAACAGAGTAGTAATGTGTTAACTGAAGTTGCTTGGCAACCTAATTTAATGATTACTTCCTCTATCTCTCATATTGATAATCGCAATTGGGTTTCCATTAAAATTGCTGACAATGGCATGGGGATTCCTAAAGAGATTCAAAATCGAATCTTTGATAATTTCTTTACAACCAAAGGTCAGGGCAAAGGGACTGGTTTAGGGTTAGCAATCTGCCACCAGATTATTACACAGCAGCATCATGGCAAAATTGTACTGCGATCGCCCTATCTAAATGCTAATGGTGATGTCACCATCGGCACTGAGTTTGAAGTGTTGTTGCCAATCAAGTAAAATTTTCATAAACCCAAAAGAGGGATGCGGCGCGCCGCATCCCTCTTTTGGGCAATATACTGAGTGGCGGGGCGCCGCGCCCCCCCGCCCGGTTATTTGTATTGGTTGCGGGTTTTAGCTGGTTTATTGGGGTGGGGCCCATTGGG
>JBBQRB010000280.1:0-2537 GCA_038215315.1 Pseudanabaenales cyanobacterium | reverse complement strand
GCATTTACATAAGCCAGCCCTTCTATTGAAGATTCCAAAGCTGTCAATACTTGATCCACACTCATTGAGTGCCAAGGTTTTTGGATATCCGCTAGAAAATCAAATTTAGTCATCGATTACTTGGCTCGTTCTAATAACTTCTTATCTGGCTTATAAAAGCCAGACAAGAGGATTGCTCTTATTTAAGAATATTTTTTAAAGTACTAACGACTCGATCTTGTTGTTCTGTGCTGAGTTCAGGAAACATCGGCAAAGATAAAACGCGATCGCAAATATCTTCAGTAATAGGAAAGTCACCTTTTTGATGTCCCAAGTTGGTATATACCGATTGCAAATGTAGAGGAAGAGGATAGTAAATCATCGTGATGATGTTCTGCTCTCGCAATTGGGCTTGCACATAATCGCGCTTACCTTCGCCGATACAAACAGTGTACTGATTCCACACACTACCAGAGCAGTGGTGCGGTGTAACTAAATTTGGAACATTGGCTTCTTTGAGCAAATCGGTATAGCGATCGCTAACTTCGCGCCGCATCGTATTCCACTTGTCGAGATAGGGAAGTTTCACCTGCAATAGCGCTGCTTGTAAAGAGTCAAGACGAGAATTCATACCGATATATTCGTGATAATAGCGTTTGGGGCTGCCATGTTCACGGAGAATTTTTAATTTCTCAGCAATTTTGGGATCACTAGTGGTCATCATGCCGCCATCGCCACATCCGCCTAAGTTTTTGGTGGGATAAAAGCTAAAACAGCCAATATCACCAATATTCCCTACCATTTGCTGATCAAATGTCGCCCCCGTTGCCTGAGCGCAGTCTTCAATTACATAGAGATTATGCTTTTGCGCGATCGCCATTAACTTTGTCATATCCACTGAGCGCCCAAACAAATGCACAGGCATAATCGCTTTAGTCCGATCATTAATCACTGCCTCAACTAAATCCACATTGATATTGAAGCTATGCGCCTCTATATCAATAAAAACTGGTTTTGCCCCCGTCATGCTGATGGCTTCAGCGCTAGAAAAAAATGTGAATGGCGAAGTAATTACCTCATCTCCCTCCCCAATATCTAAAGCTCTCAAAGCAAGGTACAGGGCATCTGTGCCTGAGTTGCAAGCAATGCCGTGACTAGAGCCAATATATTTAGCAAATTCAGCCTCAAATTGACTCACAGGCTGACCGCCGATATATTGCCCCGATGCAAGTATGTCTAATGCTGCTTGATTTAGGCGATCGCCAATTTGTTGATACTGCTGCGATACATCAAAAGGAGGGATTTTATTCACGTTGAAACGACTCTAAATTGCCTCAACTATTTTAAACGCGATCGCCATTGCTTGTTATCAAAAAAGAAAAGGGGCTTAAGCCCCTTTTTCTTTTTACTTTATAAATCTAAAGAAATGCAGCTTTAATCGCTGCCTTTGTTTAGATTTACCTATTTTTTTCATGTCTTGAGTAATCATCTTGAAAACGAATAATATCGTCCTCTCCCAAGTACTCACCGTTTTGTACTTCGATCAGCACCAAAGGGATTATCCCTGGATTTTCTAGACGGTGGGCTGTACATTTAGGGACATAAGTTGACTGGTTAGTACTGAGCATTGTCTCTTTGTCACCACAAGTCACTTTGGCAGTGCCTGAAACAACGATCCAATGTTCGCTTCGGTGATGGTGCATTTGCAGGCTGAGACGATGCCCCGACTTCACTTCAATGCGCTTAATTTTATAGCCACGACCTTCTTCTAGGGTGGTAAAGCTTCCCCAAGGGCGCTCTACGGTAGGACCATGATGACCATGGATCGCCTCCCCACTATTTAAACTTGCTAGGCTTGCGATCGCGGCAGGAGCTTCTTGTACTGGTGACATAAGTGCAATTTTAGAAAGCTGGTTGTTTTATAGGATAGCACCAACTCAAAAAAGCGATCTGAAATATTTAAATCTGAAATATTTAAAGTTATTAAGTTGTAAAAAGAAGCTACGAAAAAAATGATTGGCTGTGCTATTGTGACAATTGCTTTGCTATCCAACAGTCTGCAAAATATATTTGGAGAGGTGGCAGAGTGGTTGAATGCGTCTGACTCGAAATCAGATTTGGGGTCACACCTAACGGGAGTTCGAATCTCCCCCTCTCCGTATCTTAAGACTAATAAAAAGCAGTGCCATGCACTGCTTTTTATTAGTCTTAATTCCAAGCTAATCAAAGCCCAAGAGATTAGGACATAAAAGCCGAAGAGAGTGGCGGCGCACCGCGCCGCCACTTTCTTCGGCTTTTAAGACTGACTACGGATATAAGTAGGCAAGCATAATTAAACCCAAACAGCTGTAGCGCACGCTGCGCGTGCGCTACAGCTTTTTGGGTTTTAAGGTTTCTTTTGCCCACTTACTTAGTTGTGGCGCTTCGCGCCATAACTATATCTTCGGCTTTTTGTTCTGATAGGATAAATTACAATTAATTTATTTAAAAAATTGGTTTACTATTGTGGACTCGATCGCTGTTAGCGCCCTAGCTCTTAATATTTTGTTAGGGCTGTT
>JBBQRB010000279.1:0-2556 GCA_038215315.1 Pseudanabaenales cyanobacterium | reverse complement strand
CCAGTAGGAGCAGATGCTTTTGGGTCTACGGTAGCCGCACCGATAGTTAAAACCGTCATTGAGGAAATTATTGTTTCTGAGGGCATCCCGCCTAGCCATCCTGAAGAAGTTATTTACCAAGTACCAATTTTGCCAGAACCTGTTCCTAGCGCATCACCATCACCCTCTGCTTCGCCGTCACTACCACAAGTTCAATAATCAATATTTGCAGCGCCTTCGGCGCTGCAAATATTGATTACTCCCTTCTCAGTGAAAGATTAGCGGTGCGGCACGAAGCGCCGCACCGCTAATTCTTGGGTTTTAATATTTATTCTTATACTGGGAAGGGAGTAGCTGTAAAAGTAAATTGCTGTAATTAAAAAGTTTGTTAAATTTTTCCCTAACATTCGTATTTTTGTAAAAAAGCTGCAAAAATACTTTGTCAATTTGATGACACAGTTGCCGAGGTTAAATGTGAAGAAGATCTTACTTTTTTTTAGTGAGCTAAATAATAACGATCTTGACTGGTTTGTCCAGAAAGGAAAAAAAGAGACAATCCCGCCAGAGCGGTTTTTGATACGCGAAGGACAAGTCAGCGAAGCACTGTATATAGTTGTAAGCGGCTCTTTTAGTGTGGTGATCGAATCACAAAACAAGCAAGAATTAGCAAGAATTTCAGTTGGAGAAATTGTAGGAGAAGTCTCGTTTATTGATACGCGCCCTCCCCTTGCCAGCGTGCGATCGCTAGAAGAATGTGTGGTTCTTTCAATACCTAGAATCCAACTTTTATCTAAGTTACAGCAGGATATAAATTTTTCATCAAGATTTTATCGAGCCATTTGTTTATGCCTGTCAGATAGATTACGCGGCACTGTAAGTAGACTCGGCTATGGGTATGAACTTGATGAATTAGATTCACGTTTAGGCGGATTTAACCAATCAATGATTAGTAATTTAGAGCTTGCTGAAGCAAAGTTTAATTGGCTACTAAAAAATATGGTAGAGCCAAAGAAATAACAAAAAGCCAAAAAGCAGTAATGGCAGCGCTTCGCGCTGCCATTACTGCAGATAAAACCTAAAAGAGGTTGGCGGCGCGCTGTCAACCTCTTTTAGGCTATTTCAACTCGCATCAGTACTTGCCCATACTCAACTGGTTGCGTGTTGTCCACTAAGATTTCGACAATTTTACCGCTTGCCTCACATTCAATTTCATTCATCAACTTCATTGCTTCAATAATGCAAACTGTCCCCCCCTTCTTGATAATGTCGCCTAATTCCACAAAAGGAGACTCATCAGGGGCGGATGAACGATAAAACGTGCCAACCATCGGCGAAGTGATTTCAAATAACTTCTTGGTGGGTAGAGAGTCCGCAACTGTGGTCGTATGAGCAACAGGCGTGGGAGTCAGAGCTTCGTTTTGAGCTGCCTGAGGCGTTGCCGCATTAGTAGGTAACATTACAGAGCCTGCCGATCTATTCTCGCTCTTGCGTATGCTCAAACGAACATCACCAGATTCTAGGGTAAGTTCGGTAATATCCGTCTTATTTAGAATCGTGACTAGTTCACGTACTTGCTCTAAGCTAAATTCCACCTAATTTTCACGCCCCAAATACGTGTCTTCACGAGTGTCAATTTTGATGCGATCGCCAATGTTTACAAACAAAGGAACGTTAATCGAAGCACCAGTTTCTACCTTAGCAGCTTTGGTTCCGCCAGTTGCTGTATCACCTTTGAGCCCTGGATCTGTCTCGACAACTTCAAGTACAACTGTGTTGGGCAGCTCAACATCAATTACTCTGTCACCCCAACGGACAACGTTTACTTCCATGCCTTCTTTGATGTATTTGACACGGCTCCCAATTTGTGAAGAGTTTAAATTGGATTCTTCGTAGCTTTGCATATCCATAAAAACGTAGTCTTCGCCGTCTTTATAGGTATGTTGCATTGAGCTTTTTTCAAGAACTGCCTGAGGAAGCATTTCCCCAGCTCTGAAAGTTCTTTCTAGGTTTTTGCCTGTCATGGCGCTCTTGAGGGTGGTGCGTACAAACGCAGAACCTTTACCTGGCTTAACGTGTAAAAATTCAACTACACGCCAGACTTCACCATCAAGTTCAATTGTTACGCCGGGTCGAAAATCGTTACTAGAGATCATTGGAGATTGAATAATAGCCAAAAACAAGTTTAGCCTAGCGATGTAACCTTTGCGACAAAAACAAATAAAAATCAATCGCAAAGATACCAAATCGGTTCTATAGCGATCGCCAAAAGCAAAGAAGTGAATGGCAGCGCACAGCGCCGCCATTCACTTCTTTGCTTTTCAGCGCCTTTGGCGCTGAAATCTATAAATCATTTTTTAATGCAACGTGGCTACTCCCTGCCCGTCTAATCTTTCACTGGGAAGGGAGTATCTCCTAATTTTCTGGCAACTGTTATAGCAATAGTTCGGACAGTTTTAGAAAGAGAGAAAAAAAGCTATTCATCGGATAAGGTGCAAGTAATGAAACAAAACACCAAATGAATAGCATTAGAGACATCTTACCTAAAGTACAGAGCAAAGCCCAAGAGAAATTTCTGGT
>JBBQRB010000278.1:0-2572 GCA_038215315.1 Pseudanabaenales cyanobacterium | reverse complement strand
AGATTTGCCCTCACCTGCATCCTTGCTTGCAATTCGGCATAACATGGCTGCATGGGTTGGATTTTTGTATCTTCGATCACGCTAAACTTGCCAGCCTGATAGAGATGCGCTGAGTTTTGAGCGAAGCAAGGATCGTAAATTAATTCCCCTAAAATCGCTGTCCATTCTGCGCCCACGGACTCAGCCGTAACCACACCATCATCCCTCTCTGGCAAAAATTGATAGATCATTACGCGATCGCAATCCAAAATCTCTCTTGTCTGTTGAACAGTAATGTTCAGCATCTCAGTTAAATTGGCAGAATTATGAATCTGCAAAGATATCGCGGTAATGCGATCTAAAATACCCCCCAAGGAAGTTACATCAGTACTAAAAGTCATGGCAGAAAACCTCGGAAATTTAGCTATTTATTTAAAAAATATAACAAACAATAATGAGGAAAATCTGAGGTAAGTATCTAAGCGAAATAAAATCCAAAGCCCAGAGATCTGAGGCGCACGCGCAGCGTGCGCCTCAGATCTCTGGGCTTTAAATGCCAATATGCAAATCGGGGTAAGTCTAGGCTACCAATTTATCTTGAAGCTGCGATCGCAAAGACTGATAACTCAAATCTTGAACATCAGGATTGATCTCAATAGTTAAACCTTGTGCTTTTTGAGCAGAGGTTTCAGCTTGAGGAGTTTGCCCCACTGTCTGCCATACAATCCAGCGACTACCCAAGGGCAGTTGCGTAATATTGTCACTGCCATGCGAAAGCCATACTACAGGCAAATCGGGTAAGTCCTTAAGAATATTTACATTGTCTTGCTTAGAAATTGGCTTAGAAATATTCACAGCTGCTAATGCTTCTAAAACTGCGCGATCGCTTTGGACAACTCCCGTATCATTAGTCCAAAGCCTGACACTCAGATTAGATTTTTGAGCATAGAAATACAATGAAGCTGCGGCAACTACCGCTTCTTCAAAGGCTTCTGGTTGCCATCCTGCGGAATTATCTAAAGCGATCGCCACTTCTTGTCCACCGATTGTTATTTCCAATTCACGCACACGCAACTCCCCAAACTTAGCACTAGTGCGCCAGTGGATTAATCGAGTCGGGTCGCCCCATCGATAAGGACGCAGAGTTTTCGTCAAGCCTTCAGTGGCACTATTGTAATTGTGATCATCGCTATATTGACGCGGATTGCTATCACTTCCCAATTGATCAACCAATGGACAACGCTCCAGAGGTAATACCGTGGGATAGATAATCGCTTTCTGTCCTGATGGACAGGCGCGGCGACTACGAAATAGACCGAGAGGGCTAGATGTAGCAATTTCTGTATCTCTAAATAAAAATACACCGCGTTTAGTAGTTTTAGCTTCATAGCTCCATTTGTATTCCTGAAGTGGCGGAATCATATCAACTACTATTTCCTGCCGTAAAATATTTGAGAGATCCTCTGGCAATACATCGCAGACTTCCAATAGTCGTTTTTCGGTGCGCCCTGTATTCTCAATCTTGAGATCTATCCATAGATCATCACCAACACTCACAGGATCAATCGGCGATCGCTTAACTACCATTTCCGCAAGTAAGCGTTTGGGCATCACTGCACCCACTAGCAACAAAGCCGAACTTACCCCACTAATGACATACAGCCAACCCGAAAGGGTGTTGGTTGCTGCCATAAAGAAGAACAAAGTTAAAAAAGTAAACATCCCCCCAATAAATTCTGGTGTCGCAAATCGCCATTCTAACCATCGAAAAAATCGTTTGAATTGAGAATCTCGTTTAGGTTTAGCGGTTGACTTATCAACATACTGCTGGCGATCGCCAATGCTTCTCGACATATAGATCTCTGTAGTTTGATTGGACTCAGAATTTTACAGCAATTTCCAAATAAAACTCAAACCCAGAGAATTTTTAAAGGCGTTGCTTCACAACGCTTTTAAAAATTCTCTTACGGTTCGTTTGATCAAAAATTGCCGTAGTACCAAAACAAGAAATGACAAGCCATTTCTTGTTTTCAAAACCGTGACTTCGTAAGGTGAGTTATTAATGGCAACGCCATTTTCTAACTCTATATTAATCTTTAGAGTGAGTCGGTAGGCAAAAGAAAACTACAAATGCCCATATCCCCGACTTTTTCTTGAACATCGTAGGTTACCTGTAACAAGCATACAAAAAGTCGGGGATCTTAACTTTACTTAGACTTGTCTACTTAATATGTTAGATTTTCGTTATTATGAATAAGTAGGTGGGCAAAAGAAACCTTAAAGCCCAAAAAGCTGTAGCGCGCGCTGCGCGTGCGCTACAGCTTTTTGGGCTTTGGGTTTAATTATGCTTACCTACTTATATGCAACGACATTTTTCTAATGGACAGCCTCTCCTCCATCCTGACGCAAAAATAGCATTAGTTCTTCTCGATAATCATGGAATTGAGCATGGCGTTTAACAGCATGACTGCGATCGCTAAGCTCGATAACCATCTCTTTTCTGACAGTGCCAGGGCGTGAACCCAAGGCATAAATCCGATTGGCAAGAAATACAGCTTCTTCCACATCATGAGTGATCATAAAAATCGTGATA
>JBBQRB010000277.1:0-2623 GCA_038215315.1 Pseudanabaenales cyanobacterium | reverse complement strand
TTCTTTGCTGGCGAGTAAAGGCTTTACGGTAATTCTTGATGCGAAGTATGATCGAATTAGTTTACGTAGCCAAGCGATCGCTGCTGTCCAAGCCCAAAATATTCCTGTGGAAATCATCCACTGTACTGCGCCTGTGGATGTTTTGGAGCAACGTTTACGCGATCGCGCTGCTGCTAACAATGACATCGCTGATGCGACAGTTGAGCTATTAACAAGTCAATTAGCCGCCTTTGAAGGTTTCACAACTGAGGAGTCAGTTTTGTTAAAAAAGGTTTAATGAAAACCAAAAAGCTGTAGCGCACGCTCAGCGTGCGCTACAGCTTTTTGGGTTTTAAGGTTTCTTTTGCCTAGCCACTGATCGCAAAATTTAAAAGTTATATCCGATTCCAATCAAAATACCTAAATCAGTTGTACGCAAGAAGGCTAAATTTGCGGCTACATTGATGGTAAATCTAGACGATAGCGGAATATCAAGCCCGCCTGTAATCATGGGACCCACACTGCTATTAGAGCCAGTATTAATCGCAATTCCGCCACCTATATAGGGTGAGAATTGCAAATTTCCAAAAGTCTGTTGAGGTGCAAAATCATAAGTTACAGGCAGTAAAATAGTCGCAAAATCTCTTAGTACGAGGACAGTAGGGCGAACTGAGATAACTTCAGTCAAGCCAAGTTTACTAACGATTGCAAAGCTTGTCCCGCCTAAATCACTTCCACCAGTTAAACCAAAGTTAGCCCCAACTCCTAGATAACTTGGTCCCGATTGCGTAGATCTAAATATACGATTACCGTTACTGTCAGTGGGAGGGAGGAGTTGAGAAATAGGGTTTGTAAGGCTTTTGAGGCTAGCTGCATTACCTTGAGAACTCTTGGTTAAAGCCGCTACAGTTGTTGCTTTCCCTTGTGGTAATTGAATAGTACTTTCAACTTTCTCTAATCTTGTTAAGGGGATTACAGATTTGGAAACTTCTTTCTTATCGACTGCGATCGCGCAATCTTTTACCCATCCACAATTGGAAGAATTAGTTGTCTCCGTTTTTACTTCAGATGCTTTTACTTCGGATGCCAAGTTGCCAATCATCAATAGGGCTAGCCCAGTCAGAAGACGAAGTTTCATCGTTTATTCCTCTACAGAATTGTTTCAATTGTATACTTCCCAATTTGACATAGCCATGTTTGAGTTGATGGATGATTTGATTGAGTCTGCATAAGCTTAATAGCAGCTTAAGGATTAAGAGGCGCTCCCGTAGGGTGTGCCTGCTTTTTTAGACTTATACATGGCTCTATCAACCTGTTTTAAAAGGATATCAGCCGTTTCTCCATCTCTAGGACAGAAGGCAATTCCAATAGTGACATTTATGGAAATAACAATTCCGTCAAAATCACATTCCTCTGCAATATGCCTAACCATCTTCTCAGCAAGATCAACCACGTCGGTTTCTTCTTTGACATTAAATAGAACGCATATAAACTCGTCACCTCCCCATCGACTGACTATATCTTCGTTACGAGTAAAATCTTGCAAACGTTCTGCTACCGTACACAGCACTTTATCACCAATATCATGACCGAAAGAGTCATTAATGTTCTTAAACTTATCTACATCAATGAACATAACCGCAAGTTTTAAACCATGTCGTCTTGCTTGGTTCAATCCATGATCAAGACTCTGTTCTAGTAGTAAACGATTAGGAAGTCCCGTTAATGGGTCGTGAAGTGCAGTATGTAGTGCATTTTTCTCATTGGCTTGGGATGTTGACAAGTCTGCACGCACTCCAACTAGGGTGTTTTTGACCTGACTTAGTTCAGATTCGATGTCGTTCTTTTCCGCCACCTGCTTGGTGAGTTCGGTATTAACCTGATGCAGATCTTCCGCCGCCTTTGCTACCTTTTTCTCGGCTTCTTCGTTCTGGTGGATCAGTTCTTCAACAGTCGGAAATGGGGGAATGACTTTATCGTCATTTTTGAGGACTGCATTTACTGAGCTAAGTTGATCTGCGGCATCCTCTACATCTTTTTTGATTTCTTCGCTTTGATCGAGTAAACGTTTGAGAGGAATTTTCTGGTCAAGGAGTGACTCATCAGAAATGCTTGAATTAGCTTTAATTTCATTGTCCATGATATTTTTCCACATTAATTAAGATAAGGTGGAACTTCTAAGATTCTCACTACTATCTTAGTTTACAAGTAAGTAACTAGGCGAAATAAAAACCAGAATCCAAAAAGCTGTAGCGTACGCTGCGCGTGCGTCACAGCTTTTTGAGTTTTAAGGTTTCTTTTGTCTAGTTACTTAATAGCATAGTTATTCTATTGTCTAAAATCGTGTTTGATTAGTATATCAATTGTATGAATTATATTAAAACGCGATAAATATTTACATTAGGACAGAAAAGCCATATATTTTCGCTACTTGTATCAGGATAAATCAAAACCCAAAAGAGAGAGGCGGGGGGGCCCGCCCCCCCACACAATTGTGTTTTTTTTTTTTTTAAAATTATATCATTTTTCATCCCCCCCCTCCCCTCTATTTATAAATGTCTTTCAATTTTTTTTCAACAAAAAAAAACCACAGTTGCCGGCGGGGGCGCGCCCCCCCCCCTCTCTCTTTTGGGTTTTGATTTAT
>JBBQRB010000276.1:0-2682 GCA_038215315.1 Pseudanabaenales cyanobacterium | reverse complement strand
GTGGCGCACGCTGTGCGTGCGCCACGGCTTTTGGGGTTCTAAGGTTTCTTTTGCCTAGTTACTCATGACTCTTCTATCTCTTCTACTGGTAAAGTATTTTCTTCAATAAATATTTCACCAGAAGGTTCGTCATAGCTAAATAACTCAGCATAGCGTCCCCAATCCATTGCCGTTCTCAATTGGCGCTGGGCTTCTTTACTTGTGAAGTAATTTTCGAGAATATCGAGAACGAGTTCTTCGGAAATGCGGCGATTTCGCTTTGCTTGCAAAAGCTGGCAAATTTGCTGCACTAGGCGAATATTCTGCTGCAAAAGGTCACGAATAATTGCCTTACGCTCATCAATATTACTATTGATAAACTTCTCACCGATCGCAGCTAATTGAATATCCCCTTCATTAACAACTACTAATTCCAATAATTTGCTGGCATCAACGATTGGCAAGATATCATCAACTTCTAATAATAGTTCTTGGGCAATTCTATATAAATCTTTCTCTTTACGACCTTCTATAAGTTCTAATAAACCTGCTACAGAGCCGATCCGCACATGGGGAAGAGATTGATATTTTGGCTGAGGTTTTGGTTCTGAAGTTGTAGTAGTTAGAGTTGAGACATCAGGCAAGTCAGGATTTGTCAGAATCTTATAAATTTGATCGACTAATGCTTGAAATTCAGGACTTTTGCGATCGCGATAGTGCGGCAAAGTAATTGCTAAATCAGCCCTGATTCTGCCTGGATTGCGACCTAAGACGATTACGCGATCGGCAAGAGTGACCGCTTCTTCGATCCCATGAGTCACAATCAAAATCGACTTCGTAGGAATCCGCTTCTCTAGCCACAGATCAAGAAGCTCAAATCTCAAGTTTTCTGCGGTCAAGACATCCAAAGCCGAAAATGGCTCATCCATGCAGAGCAGCTCTGGCTCAACCGCCAAAGCTCTCGCAAATCCTACGCGCTGCCGCATCCCTCCTGATAACTCTTTGGGATAGGCATTCTCAAATCCATCCAAGCCAATCACATCGATCATCCGCAGTGCTTTTTGCAACCGTGAATCCTTTGGCTCTCCCTTAGCTTTTAACCCCAATTCCACATTTTCTAAAACCGTAAGCCAAGGATAGAGTGCAAAGTTTTGAAACACAATCGCCACCCCAGGATTCAACCCCACCAAGGGACGGCTATAATACAAAACCTTGCCACTGGAAGGAGGAATCAATCCTGCAATCATTCGCATCAATGTAGATTTACCAGAACCTGATGGTCCTAGTAGAGCGATAATTTCGCCGACTTGTAATTGACAATTAATATTTTCAATGATGGATATGGTCTGCCCATTTGGTTGCAAATAGGACTTACCAACATCTTCTAAGCTAACAAAGCTAGTTTTTGTGGCAGTTTGAACCATAATCTTATTTTTTTAGGCATTTTGACTCTACATAGACAGGAATTTTTTCGCTGGCTATCTGTCACCCATTATCAACTAAGAATGATCAGAAATTGCAGCATATAGCGATCGCCAAGTAAGCTAAGGATCGCAAATTAAATAAAACCCAAATATGATTCGGCGGGCGAAGCCCGCCGAATCATATTTGGGTTCTGGGTTTCTTCTCGCCTAGCTGCTTAAGAGATATTAGTTTCTACACAAAATAGCGTTAAAGTATTCGTACATATATACATCAAGCTTATGTCTCGTTTACCTATTTCCTTAGCAAACGCTCTCAGCCGCCACAATGCTCTCAAGATTATTAGTGGGCTGCAAAACTTTGATCGCGATTCCGTAAAAATGGTTGTGCAAGCCGCCGATCGCGGCAGTGCTACTTTTGTTGATATCGCCGCCGATGCTGAACTCATTGCGATCGCAAAAGCTAATTGCTCTTTGCCCATTTGTGTGTCCGCAGTTGATGCCCACAAACTAGCAGAAGCAGTTGCCAATGGTGCAGATCTCGTTGAAATCGGCAACTACGATAGCTTCTATGCTCAAGGTCGTATTTTTACCGCCGATGAAATCATTGCTTTGACCGCAGAAACTAGAGCCTTGTTGCCTAATACTGCGATCTCTGTCACCATTCCCCATACCTTGCCTCTCGATGAGCAAGTTACTCTTGCTGAAAAGCTCGAAGCGATTGGTGTTGACATCATCCAAACTGAAGGCGGCACAAGCTCAGCCCCAGTTCATGCAGGTGTCCTCGGTGCGATCGAAAAGGCATCACCAACCCTTGCTGCTGCCCATGCCATCAGCCGCGCCGTATCAATTCCTGTTCTTTGTGCTTCTGGTTTGAGCAATATCACTGCACCAATGGCGATCGCTGCTGGCGCGTCAGGTGTTGGTATTGGTTCGGCTGTTAACCAATTAAATGATGTAGTTTCAATGATCGCGACTGTTCGCGCTCTCAGAGAAGCATTGGCAGAAGCGATCAATAGCAATGTTGCTGTCAAGTCTAAAAACAACTAAAAAAATTGCTCCCCACAGGAGCAATTTTTTTAGTTGTTTTGTTTAATGGCGATCGCCTACTCCTCTCCCAGTGAAGAATTAGTGGTGCGGCGCGAAGCGCCGCAACACAAATTGTTAACTGGGAGAGGAGTATGCGATAGCCATTAAAAAAAACAAAAAAAAAAAAATATCCGGTGGGGAGCAATTTTTTTAGTTTTTTTTAGACATGACAGCAACAATGCTATTTATAGCT
>JBBQRB010000275.1:0-2739 GCA_038215315.1 Pseudanabaenales cyanobacterium | reverse complement strand
CCAAATTTACCTAGCGATTTTCCACGGAAGTGCAAGGTTTTTGAGGCTCTAGATGCTTTAAACTTGCACTTGTTTAGGTAAAAAAAGCTCGAAACTATTGGCTGGCAAAGCTTTTACACTTATTCAGGAAGCCCTAATTATGAGAGTGTTGGCGCAAAGCGCCAACACTCTAAACTATATCTAAAATCCTAGGTCAGCTTTAGCTTCTTCAGCAACTCGCAACACCTCTGGTGTGGAAATTTCTTCCCAAGGAACCTCACCGATCTCTCGATAGAATGCCTCGTCATAGGGACGAGTCTGCACCACCACGGGCATTGGTACGGCATGACCGAGAACTAATGCTTGCTGTTTAGAGTCTAATTTTGACAAAATCGTTCGCAAATTGCCACTGCCAGAGACACCAGTAAAGATTGCATCGATATCTTTTTCATCATTTAATAAAGCTGTAATTCTAGTCCCAATCTGAGACATTACTTCGCTATCAATACCTGATGGACGTTGATCAACAATCAGTAAAGTCACAAAATATTTCCGCATTTCACGGGCGATCGTCCCGAAAATAGTCTGCCTAGCTGTATTTGGGGCTAGAAATCGATGAGCCTCTTCGATTGTGATGGTTAACTGTTGAGGGCGATCGCTAATATCTTTGGTTTGTAAAAATCGCTCAGCTTGCTGCACATAGGAATGATGAATCCGTCTTGTGATGATATTAGTCGCTAGCATATAGGAGAGCAGATTTGATTGAGAACCGAACTCAATTACGATATGTTTACCTGCGGCGATCGCATCCAAAATGCGCTTAATGTAGTTTTCGGGGCAAGTTTGACGCAAATATTTGAGATCATCAAGGCGCGTAAGTTTACGTTGGAGAGCCATGATTGATGACTTACTCCCCATCTTCTCCTCACAAAATTCTTGTATTTCCGAGTTAGTCATCGCGAGGAGGCGAGAAATCCAACTCTTGCCAAATTCGTTCCGCAAAATAATTGCATTCTCTAAGCTAGCCTCTGAAAGGTTTAACTCTTCACGGATTAGCATCAAATCTTCGACATCAATTTGGTCATAACTAATGTAAAGCTCCTGAGCATCACGCACACCGCGGCGCTTTGTAGAGTCAGGATCAAGGGTGTAAATCTGTACTTGCGCGGGAAACAGTTGCCGTAAACCTTTAACCGTACTAAACCGCTTCCCCTCTGTGGCAGCTTCCCATCCATATTCTGAATGCATATCAAAAATTAAATTTACAGCGGCTTGTTTACGGATAATTCCCGACAATAGCAGCCGCGTTAAAAATGACTTACCAGTTCCCGATTTGCCAAACACACCGTTACTACGCTCTACAAAGCGATCTAGATCCAGACAAATTGGGACAGGCATATCAATGGGTTGCCCGATCGCAAAATTCCGCTTATGAGGATCGTCTTCCCAACCAAATACAATCCGAAAGTCTCGTTCAGTCGCATCAAATACTTGTGAAAAGTGACTAGGAATTGTTTTTACAGGAAGTAGTTGAAAATCATTTATTTCTTCAACTACAGCAAATTCTGCATTTTTTTTACGCTTGGTCTTTTTTACGCGATCGCCACTTTTAGGCATTACTCTCTGCGTCAACAGATCAAATGGACTCGAAGGTACAAACATTAGCATTGGAGTTAGATTAATCGTTCCAAAAGTACCTGTGCCAGCCAAAATTTCTGTCAAAAAGGTATTCTCAGGATCAGGAGGATTCATCAATATTCGCGGGCTAGCAGTGCCGAGCATCACATCAGTGAGAATGCAAAAAAATCTAGCGTGCCGACCATACACCACTAAAAACTTACCAACGCGCATATCTTCAACCGATATCTCGGCATTCAGTCTCACTTCTAACCCGTCACTAAGGGAGCCTTGGACAACAATCCCTAATGGTTGCAATAAATCCATGCAAAACCTACTTCAAAATTTAATGTGAGGTGCTTCTATAGCCGTAATCAGTCGTGTTAGGACACCAAGCCAGAAGAAGAGTTGCGGAGCGAAGCGCCGCAACTCTTCTTCTGGCTTGGTTTTAAGCGCAAAGCGCTATGGCATCAAGCACTTGTATTTTGGATAGCATAACAAAATAGAGGGAAAAGCTTAGCTTTTCCCTCTATTTTGCTTTAAAGACCTAATAATTAACTAGTGAAAGCGCGAGACGCAGACATTAGTAGTTGATTAGTAACGACCGCCGCCGCCGCCGCCGCCACCAGATTTGTTGTAGCCGCCGCGACCACCGCCGCCGCCGCCGCCGCCTCTGTTACCACCACCAAAGGAATCGCTGCTTTCACGAGGCTTGGCTTTGTTAACTTTAAGAACACGACCCATCCATTCAGCGCCGTCTAACGCTGTGATGGCGGCATCTTCTTCTTCATCTTTGCTCATTTCAACAAAAGCAAAACCACGTGCGCGACCAGTTTCACGATCTGTAGGAAAGTGAACACGAGTAACTTTGCCGTAGTCTTCAAAAACGGGCTTTAAATGATCTTGAGTAACTTCATAGGACAAGTTACCAACGTAAATAGACATTATGCTTTCTCCAATGAGTCAATGATTATGTAGAGATAGAGATGTCGGAGAGAAGCTTGTCACGATGAAACAGAAAAAAACTGTCAGTACAGAAAACAATTACTACAACCGATAAATACTTTTACCTTACGAATAAGATATTAGCGCATATACTTTAAGTTTGGGCATAATGTTACATTTTATTTATTTTTTAAAATA
>JBBQRB010000274.1:0-2757 GCA_038215315.1 Pseudanabaenales cyanobacterium | reverse complement strand
CATGAGAGCTTAGCGATCGCGATATTGCTTGAATTATGGTGTTGGTACATTTTCATTAATTAGTATTAAAGTAAAGGAATACTGTATGGCTAGATATTTTTATGAGTGATAAAACTATTGAAAAGGATATGTTGCCTGAGGATGAGCTATTTCGCTTAGGAGGGAAAACGTCAAACTTTGTGGTTGTGCCTGCTGAAATCAAGTATCAACATATCAAAGTTGAAGACTTAGAAAAACCTGTAGCAGCAATTAATTACAATAATTACACTTACAGTCTATTTCGGACTAGTAATAGCTGGATAGAAGTTGAAAAAATAACTAGCCGTTTGTCAGCTGCATACGTGATTACAGTTACATCTAAGGGGTGGGCGATTTGGGTATTTGAATATTAAAAGAGAGCGCTTTATTATAGCGGTGCGGCGCGAAGCGTCGCACCACTAATTCTTCACTCGAAAGAGAGTATGATTAGTTCCGTTGCTCAAGGATTTCGGCAAAGGCTAGCTCAAAGTCTTCATTTGTAATCTTTAGGTTCTCTAATAAATCTGACTGATCGCGTTGATGGCGACGGATGGCAAAGATCGCAGAGCGATTACTCAAAAATGCTAGATCAGCACCATTCCATCCATCGGTGCTTTCAGCCCATAAGCTTAAATCCAGACTTTGATCGAGAGGGCGATCGCGGTTATGCACTTCTAAAATAGAATGGCGACTATGGCGATCGGGTAAATCCACCATCATATGTAGCTCAATCCGTCCCGATCGCAACAATGCAGGATCAATAAAATCGCGGCGATTAGTTGCGCCAATCACCAATAAACCTTCCACTGATTGCAATCCATCGATTTCGGTGAGTAACTGACCAATCACGCGATCGCTAACGCCACTATCGCCCTGATAGCTACCTCGCGCAGGCGCAAGGGTATCAATCTCATCAATAAAAATTACACATGGAGCGGCTTGGCGGGCTTGGGCAAACAACTGTCGGATCGACTGCTCCGATGCACCAACCCATTTTGTCAACAGTTCGGAACCTGCTACGGAAATAAAATTAGCTTGGGCTTGAGTGGCGATCGCCTTGGCTAATAGAGTTTTGCCAGTCCCGGGCGGTCCATAGAGCAGCACACCGCGAGGAGCCTTAGCGCCAGTATGAGCATACAAGGCAGGATCAATTAAGGAACCAGTGACTGCTTCTTGTAAAGTTTGCTTGATTTTAGTTAACCCGCCGATCTCTGACCACTGTACTTGGGGGACTTGGATTTGGAGCGATCGCAATACGGCAGGCTGCACCTGCTTCAGCGCAAACTCAAAATCTTCTCGATTGATATCCAGAGTGTCAGGAATATCCGCCACAGTCGCCACTTGGCGACGCAAGGCATTCGTGGCGGCAACTTGGCAGAGTCCCTTGATATCAGCACCGACATAGCCGTGAGCGCGATCAGCGATATCATCCAAATTCACATCACTTGTGAGGGGCATTGACCGCGTATGGATTGCTAAAATCTCTCGGCGTTCTTGGCGATTGGGAACTGCAAACATAATTTCTCGATCAAAGCGTCCTGGACGGCGCAGGGCAGGGTCGATCGCATCAGGTCGATTAGTTGCCGCAAGGACAATGATGCCTTTAGTTTCCGCAAATCCATCCATTAACCCCAATAACTGAGCCACTAAACGCTTCTCTACTTCCCCTTCCACATTTGCTCGATTAGGAACTAGGGCATCAATTTCATCAATAAAAATCAAACATGGAGCCGACTTAATCGCCTTCTCAAATACTTGACGCAGGCGTGTCTCCGCTTCGCCGTAGTACTTACTAATTATCTCTGGTCCCACGATCGCCACATAATTTACGCCTAACACATTAGCTAGCGATCGCGCTGTCAAAGTTTTGCCCGTTCCTGGCGGTCCCACTAGCAAAATGCCTTTGGGTGGCTCCAGTCCCAACTTCGCTAATACATCGGGACGCTTTAACGGAATCTCGACTAAATCCCTGAGTTGGGCTAGGTTATTTCCCAAACCGCCTACTAATTTACTAATTTCTTGGGGACTTGTATCTACAGAATCACTAGCTGTCGGGGTGGGCTTCACGACATCAGGAGAAGTTACTTCATTTTGCGAAAAGCCACTAGATGAAAAGTCATTAGATCCAGTGCGAGGCGATCGCGGAATGTTGCCCCTCCGAGGAATGCTAGACAAGGGACGAGAACTAATATTTACCTCTGTACGCAGTTCTCCAGACTTTTGCTTTTCATCAAGTTTTTGAGCTAGGTCAATGAGTTGATCAAGATTGAGAAATTGCTTAACCTCGTCTACCAAAGATTCCATGCCCTCAACATTGAAGGCAAACTTATCCTTAAAACTGTCCTTGTCATTACTCATTGAGGCTGATTCCTGTTAGCTGAGATTAAATTTGCAGCAATTAAACATTATTTTAACGCTGATCGTAGAGCGATCGCATCAGCATAAACCAGCTATACAGAGCGTTACGTTTTTGTAAAAACCAAAGAATTTTTTGAAAGTGCCGCGAAGCGGCACTTTCAAAAAATTCTTTGTAACCTTTAAAGCCTCAATAGGATCTCCCTTAAATCCAAAAAGCTGTGGCGCGTGCGCCACAGCTTTTTGGGCTTTGGTTTGCGTACTCAGCAAGTCAATAACATTTACGAAACTTGTCCTGAGAAAATCATTGTTGATGTAGGGGATTGCGATATATTTAAGGTTAGTTTTAATTTAATCAGCGATCGCTAAGGCAATCATGAGCAG
>JBBQRB010000273.1:0-2810 GCA_038215315.1 Pseudanabaenales cyanobacterium | reverse complement strand
TTTGGCAAGTATCCGATCCTTGAGAAATCCGCCCAACTTTTGTAAATTTGCCACACTAATCTCTGCGGTCAACAAACCCACCACATATCCACCGATCGCCATCGATCCTTCAGGTATTTCTGTCACAGATACGAGATCCGCCTCTTCCACGCCATCAACAGCTTTAACCTGTTTCAGCAAATTACGAGTTGCCGCTTGCAAATCCTTAGAATCTAAAGAGGTATCGACTAGCTCCAAATTAACGAAAACGTTCGTATCCATTAATTCACCAGTTTTATTTCCAGTTTTATTTAATATTTAGCATATCAGAAAATTTTTATGCAAATTAAGCGATCGCTATAGAACATTTCATAACTCACAGATTCACTTACCGTAAGCTGTGGCGCAAGCACAGCGAGCGCCACAGCTTTTTAGGTTTTGGGTTGATTATGTTACTTTGGTTATTTCTAAGGCAATCGCCGATGTAGCCTACGCCCAACCAACGTCTAGACAAGTAACTAGGAAAAAGAACCCTTAAAACCCAAAACGCTGTAGCGCACGCGCAGCGTGCGCTACAGCTTTTTGGGTTTTAAGGTTTCTTTTGCCCATCCACTTAACGCTGTAAACTGATGACTTATATCGATTTGAAGACAAATAGGTGCAAATGGCTAAAACCCCTGTTGAGTCTGGGTTATAGATTTATATTCCGAATTAGTTGACCAGTGCCGCATTCACAGACAAACTTTTGTCAGTCAATCATGGTGAGTTATTAAATGGTTTACGTTCTTTCATCGCAAGCGATCGCAAATGCAGCACAAATGCAAGCAATCGAAAATCTGATTTTTCAAGCAGGAATGCCCGTTGCGGCGCTGATGGAAAAAGTAGCGCTGCGAATTACGCAACGATTAACTGAGCTTTATCCTGCTCAAATCTATGCTCGTATCGGCGTATTAGTTGGCTCTGGACATAATGGTGGTGATGCCTCAGTTGTTGCTAGAGAACTGCATCATCAAGGGCGACAGGTAAAAATCTATACACCGTTTGCTAAGTCCAAACCCTTAACGAGAGTGCATGGATGCTATGCCAAAGGTTTGGGAATTCCCTTTGTGTCTTTGGAGGCTTTACAAGATTGCGATCTGATTATTGATGGCATATTTGGATTTGGTCTAGAGCGTGACGTGGTTGGTGATTTAGCGATCGCAATCAACACGATCAATAATTGGCAGATCCCAATTGTTAGTATTGATTTACCATCAGGACTGCACACCGATCGCGGTAACGTGATGGGAACTGCCATTCGGGCGACCAATACTTTCTGTTTAGGACTATGGAAGCGTGGCTTACTGACAGAAATGGCAGCTCCCTATGTCGGCAAACTTGAGAGAATCAGTTTTGATATTCCCGAAAAATTTGTGCTTCAGATTCTTGGTGATCAACATCCACTCTGGCGCATTGATCCTCACGCAATATTACGCGATCGCTTGCCGATTACTCGGAATGCGATCGCGCACAAATACGAAATTGGACATTTACTGTTAGTTGTTGGTTCTCAAAAGTACGGCGGTGCGGCCCTGTTAGCGGCTATGGGAGCTAAGGCAACGGGTATGGGTATGTTATCGATCGCAGTTCCCCATTCCCTTAAATCACTGATACTTGCTCAAGTTCCTGATGCTTTAGTGATTGGATGTCCTGAAACTAAATCTGGTGCGATCGCTTCATTACCCGATCTTGATTTGCAGAAATATCAAGCGATCGTTTGTGGTTGTGGACTTTCTCTCGACGCAGAGCAGGTCGTGGAACAAATCATAAATTGCGATCGCCCTCTCGTCCTTGATGCCGATGGATTGAATGCTCTAGCGGCTATGGGAACAGCGCAAATCTTCCAAAAATTAAATCAGCGCAATAGTGCGATGATTTTAACACCGCATTGGGGAGAGTTTTGTCGTTTATTTCCAGAATTGCGCGAAGTTGAACGCTTAGAAGCTTTGCAAACTGCTGTAAATCAGACAAAATCAATTATTTTACTTAAGGGAGCAAGAACTGCGATCGCAGTTCCTCAAGAAACAGAATCTCAAGTATGGATTAATCCTGAGAGTACACCAGCATTAGCAAGGGGCGGGAGTGGCGATGTTTTAGCAGGGATGATTGGCGGGCTTTTAGCGCAAGGCTTAGCGGCAAGTGATGTGGCGATCATCGCGACGGTTTGGCATTCTCAAACAGCGCTATGGCTGGCAAGTCAGCGCACCGAGATGGGTATCGATCCTGTGACTCTTGCTCAAAATTTATTGCCATTTTTACAAACCCTAAAACCCAAAAAACTGTAGCGAACGCGCAGCGTTCGCTACAGTTTTTTGGGTTTAATCCGCTTACTCACACTGTGTAGCGCATTAAAAGAAGATCGACTCTGTTACGGATGTCATCTCTGACTTCACGATAAGATTCGAGTGAAGATTCTTCGATCCGAGGGATAATCCACTCATCAAAAATCTTGCGTAGCATCCAGTCATCTGGTAATCTCATGCTGCGATCGCACAAAGAGATAACGGCATCAAAATTCTCTGGATTGTAGTCATAGAGCATTTTAGTACTGCTTTTATCGACACTGACACCGACCTCATCCATAACATTAATGAAATATTGGCTAATTTGCCCAGCACTCAATCCAGAACTAGTTATTGAGATAGAATCATTCCCTAAATAGTGCATCCATGCTTCAGCAATTTGAGAATAGGTTCTGTCTTGACAGACAAACATTAAATTTTTTATCAAACAAATTTCCTCATTAAATTATAGATATTCCCTTCACAGTGAAAGATTAGATGGTGCGGCGC
>JBBQRB010000272.1:0-2884 GCA_038215315.1 Pseudanabaenales cyanobacterium | reverse complement strand
ATACTGACGATCCAGAAATCCTAGAATGGGCAGCAAATGAACGACGTATTTTGCTTACTCATGACGTAGCCACGATTACGATGTATGCCTGCCAGCGTGTTAATCAGGGATTACCAATGATTGGAGTTGTTGAGGTAATTACAAAATCACCCATTGGCAAAATTATTGATGACTTAGAGCTATTCATCTGTTGTGGCGAGCCAGAAGATTGCGAAGGACGAGTTCTTTTTATTCCTTTCCCCTAATACATCTATGCTCGCCTTTTAGTCTCAGCAAAAGCCTTACAATACTTTGAGTTTTAGCCGATCGCTTACAAAACTATTTTGGGCGAGAGCTTATCCTTAAACCAAACCACTAGCGCATATGGATTAGTGATCACCCTTTACACAAACTATTGATCTGGTCAACGATTTCATTTTCCTTATTTGCAGCAATTTCTAAGTCTTGCTGAGTCTGATTGATCGCAGCAATGTCTTTAGTTTCCTTAGCCTTCAGTTGAGTTTTAAGAGATAGAGACGTAGTATCGTAAACTGCCGCTAGTTGAGCCTGTAAGTCTTTCAAAGTTGCATCTTGAACTGAAATTGCTTGCACTTCAGTACGAACTTGATTCAGACCGTCAGCAAATTGGTTAAAACCAGCAGCATCTTTGGGAATTGACAGGGCACTAACTTTATTCGCAATAGTAACGAGTTTGTTACATTGAATAATTCGATTCTCCCCACATCCGTAAAACAATAGTCCGAGGCTAAGCATCGCCAGATAACGAACAGGATTATGCTTTAGATAATGGTTTAAAACTGAGCTTTTAGATGATTGAAATTGCATTATTTGGTTGCCAAAGGTCTAAATGTATGTGCGTGATGTATAAGCAGGTGTCCAAAAATTCTAGAATGTTTTAGTTACCTAAGCTTAATAAAGAGATTTGCATTATGTCCGATAATCGCCATAGTCGCGCCATCACCGAAGGCGTGCAGCGATCGCCAAACCGCGCTATGTTACGCGCCGTAGGTTTCCAAGATTCCGATTTTACAAAACCGATAGTCGGTGTGGCAAGCGCTCACAGCACAATTACCCCCTGTAATATGGGTATTGCCCCCTTGGCTGTTCGCGCTGAGGCAGGGATTCGCGCCGCTAATGGGATGCCTCAAGTTTTTGGGACGATCACGGTTAGCGATGGGATTTCGATGGGGACTGAGGGGATGAAATATTCGCTCGTATCCCGTGACGTAATCGCCGACTCGATCGAGACAGCCTGTAGCGCTCAGAGCATGGATGGTGTTTTGGCGATCGGTGGCTGTGACAAGAATATGCCAGGAGCGATGATCGCGATGGCAAGAATGAACATTCCTGCTGTATTTATCTATGGCGGCACAATCGAGCCAGGACATCTTGATGGTGAAGATTTGACCGTAGTTAGCTCCTTTGAAGCTGTTGGACAATACAGTGCAGGTCGCATTGACGAGGTAAGACTCAACTCGGTTGAGCGCAATGCTTGTCCAGGGGCTGGCTCTTGCGGCGGTATGTATACGGCAAATACGATGTCTTCGGCCTTTGAAGCAATGGGCATGAGTCCCATGTATTCCTCCACCATGTCGGCAGTTGCCCCCGAAAAAGCAGCTAATACAGAATTGGCTGGCACGATTTTAGTGAATGCGATTCGCAATAATTTGCTACCTCGTGACATCATCACCCGCAAGTCTATCGAAAATGCAATTTCTGTCGTTATGGCAGTTGGTGGATCGACTAATGCGGTCTTGCACTTTTTAGCGATCGCCTATTCCGCAGGTGTGGAATGGCAACTTGATGATTTCGAGCGCATTCGTGAGCGTGTTCCTGTTCTTTGCGACCTTAAGCCATCAGGAAAATATGTGGCGACGGACTTGCACAAATCAGGTGGCATTCCTCAAGTGATGAAAATGCTCTTAGCTAAAGGTTTATTGCATGGCGATTGCATGACAATCACGGGTCAAACCGTTGCAGAAGTTCTCAAAGATATTCCTGCTGAACCTCGTGCCGATCAAGATGTGATCCGTCCTTGGGAACGTCCGATGTACAAGCAAGGACATCTTGCGATTCTGAGAGGCAACCTTGCAGAAGAAGGCGCAGTCGCTAAAATCTCTGGTGTCAAAAATCCAATCATCACTGGCCCTGCTCGTGTGTTTGAATCAGAAGAAGATTCTCTTAGAGCAATTCTTGACAACAAAATCAATGCAGGTGATGTTTTAGTTATCCGTTATGAGGGGCCAAAGGGTGGACCTGGTATGCGCGAAATGCTTGCACCAACTAGTGCAATTATCGGTGCTGGCTTGGGAGACTCAGTAGCTCTAATTACCGATGGTCGTTTCTCTGGTGGAACCTATGGCATGGTGGTTGGTCACGTTGCGCCCGAAGCTTTTGTTGGTGGTGCGATCGCATTAGTAAATGAGGGAGACTCGATTACAATTGATGCTCATCAGCGCTTGATTCAACTCAATGTCAGTGATCAGGAACTTGCTAGCCGTCGTGCAAATTGGCAAGCTCCCGCGCCTCGCTACACTAAGGGTGTTTTGGCAAAATACGCTAAGTTGGTTTCGACTAGCAGTAAGGGTGCGGTGACTGATTTAGATTTGTTCTAAAAGTCTTGAAATAAAACCCAAACATAGAAAGTTGGCGCTCCGCGCCGCCTCTCTATGTTTGGGTTGATACAAGTGGCGAAGCTATACTTCAGATTTGAGTTGGCGTAATTATTACGATAAGATCATCATTGCCTGTCAAAATTTTGTCGCACGTTAACCATGACCGCAAATATCACCACACCCAAATTTTCTGCCGCCGAAATCAAATCTGAGGGCTTAACCCTAGATGAATATCAGATGATTTGCGATCGCCTAAATCGTGAACCCAA
>JBBQRB010000271.1:0-2886 GCA_038215315.1 Pseudanabaenales cyanobacterium | reverse complement strand
TCTTTCATTTGCTTCTTTTTTTTCCTTCTTCCCTTCATTTTTTTCTTTTTTTTTTCTTCACCTTATTTAATTTCCATTCCCCCCCCCGCCCGCCGCGCCGCCCCCCCCCCCCCCCCCAACTCATCTCTGGTTTACAGAGTCATCCTCGACGATTATCACAGGGAGTTGACTATTTTCTAAGACGGCTTGCGACACGGAACCAACTAGGACATCAGCGATCGCCTGATGTCCGCGCTTGCCGATGATAATTTCCGAAGCTCCGTAATTTTGAGCATTGTTAATAATTGCTTCGGCAGAGACACCTGAAACCGTCAAAAACCGATGGCGAATGTCAGCTAGATGTAGCTGGACTAGGGCTTCTAGGTTAGAAACTTGGGTAGTATTCTCTTGATGGATTACATACAGGGCGATTACTTCTGCGTCATTGCGCCGCGCTAGCTCAGCCGCCTTGATCAATACTTTGGGGGCTAGTGCTGAAGTATCGATTGCTGCCAATAAAACAACTTGCTTAGCGATCGCATTCTTAGTCGGGTCAACTTCACCGCGTTCTAATAGCTTGGGCGCAAAGATGGGAATTGACCATGCGCCGAGGGGAGCTGTAACTAAAATGGAGAGTGCCGCGATCGCCAAAATTGTTTCACCGCCATTAATCCCTTGTGCTAAAGGGATTGCCCCAATCGCCGCCTGTACGGTCGCCTTTGCCGAGTTGCCAGATAGTAAAAAAATGCGCTCGCGCCAATTCCAATTGCTACCCAGTGTTGACAAATACCAACCTAGCGATCGCCCAATCAAAGTTCCAATTGCCAAGATCACTAAACCGACTAACAGATTATTTCCCAACACCTTAATCTGAATACTTGCGCCGAGTAATACAAACAGAAATATCTCCGCGATCGCCCACAGACTATCAAAGCCACTGCGTAAGCGCCGCGCTAAAGGAGCGTCAAATTCAATCAAGAAAAATCCTAACGCCATTACTGCTAAGTATCCCGAAAAAATCGGCAACTTGTCGGCAGCCACCACTAAGAATAAAGCTGTACTCGCAGTCACTAAAACATCTTGAACCGCATTTTGAGTCCAGTTCTGTCTCACCAAAACTAGTACTAAAATCTTTGCGGTCAGCCAGCCCAAACCAATTCCTAAAGTTATTTGTAAAATGATCTGAAAAGGTAATAACAGTAAAGGTTGTAAAGTAATTCCTAAAAAAGTAATTTCGGCTGAAGATTGATTTAGAAATGCTAGTAGTAAGCTAAATACCAGTAATAGCAAGACATCGGACAAGGCACTGCCTGTCAAAATCGCATCAGGAATCCCCTTCTGTACGCCCCATCCCAAACTTTTAAGGCGTAACATCGCAGGGACGATCACCGCAGGTGATTCAGCACCGATAATGCATCCCAGTAATAGCCCTGTCGCAAAGTCAAATTTTAATAGCCACATAGCGGTCAAGGCGATCGCGATTGCTTCACAAGCGGCAGGCAAAAAGCCTAATCGCAGCGCTACTGTTCCTTGTTGGGAAAGTTTTTGGCGATCTAGTCCTAGCCCTGCTTTCATCAAAATTACCATCACTGCAATAACTCGCAGATCCTTAGCAATTCCTAAAATTTCATCACCAAGTACATTAATTCCCTGAGAACCCAGCAAAATACCGATCAAGATCATCCCCACCAAGGCGGGAATCTGCAATCGCTGAGCAATCTGCCCAACAAAAAACCCACCCAATAAAATCCAAATAATACTTTCGAGCATCACATTAGGGACTTGGCGATAAAATTTGCGTAAGTCATAACTTTAAGAATCTCAACTTTTTGCTGCGATCGCAACGAAATTAAGCTTTACTCAACATATAAAATTCAATTTAAAGTTCATAAAAGTATGCTTCACCAAGTTTTATTAGCTGTTGATGGCTCAGGGCGATCGCGGGAAATGTTGAATATGCTGCTATCCCTGCCGAGTATGCAAAATGTGCAAATCAATGTCCTGCACGTTATTCCTAACTTGATTAACTCTGAAGCTGTCACCGAGTATCGTCTTGCAGGCGAAAAAATTATTGAAAGAGAAGTTAAAAACTTACGCTTATCTTCTGGTAACACCACAGTTTCCATGCTCAAAGAAGGAGAACCAAAGGACATTGTTTGTCGCATCGCCGAAGATTTAAAGCCAGACCTGATGATCATGGGTTCGCGGGGTATGGGTCGGTTACAGGCGATTTTGGCAAACTCTGTCAGTCAGTATGTTTTCCAGCTAGCAGATGCACCAATGCTGCTGATTAAAGATGATGTTTATATCAAGACCATTCGGAACATCATGGTTTCTATTGATGGATCGGTTTCGGCAAATAACTGTCTTGAACTTGCGATTAATCTAGTCAGTGGCGCAAAGGATGTAGAAATCCTGCTCGCCAGAGTTGTTAAGCGCAAGGAAGATGTTAATGCTAACAACGATCCAGCTCTAGCCGAGGCAAGTGCTAAACTCAAGCGTCTAGGTATTCCTTCGCGATCGCTAATTGGTTTTGGCGATGTGGGTAAAGAGATTTGCAAAATGGCTGATGACGCAAATGCAACCCTATTAATGATTGGCTCCCCCGATCGTCGTCCTTCGATCGCTCGTAGTTTACCCGACCTTGATCGTTTGCTGGGGGCATCAGTGTCAGACTATGTGCGCGTTAATGCTACTTGTCCAGTCCTGCTAACCCGTACCATCGAGAAATAAAACCCAAAAAGCAGTGGCGCACGTTGCGCGTGCGCCACTGCTTTAACCAAAAGAGAGAAGCGGCGGGGGGCGCCGCGTCGCTGATTTTATACAGGGGGCAGCGATAAAAAATAACGCGTTCGGGGTTAGGGTTAAAAGTTATAGTAAAAATAATGTGCTAAGCACACGAGTGAA
>JBBQRB010000270.1:0-2945 GCA_038215315.1 Pseudanabaenales cyanobacterium | reverse complement strand
CCCGACCTGTGGGTTGGCGATCGCAGAGTCAGAGCGTGTCTTGCCTGATGTATTGGCGCGTATCCGCAAGCTGTTGGTGCGCTTAGGTTTAGAAAATGAAACCTTTGTCACAAGGATGACTGGTTGCCCCAATGGTTGCGCTCGACCTTACATGGCGGAGCTTGCTTTTGTGGGGAGTGCGGCGGATGAGTATCAAGTTTGGCTTGGTGGTAGCTTTAATTCGACTCGTCTGGCGCAACCCTATGTGCAGCGCTTACACATTGACAATTTGGAAAAGGGGCTAGAGCCTCTATTTGTCTATTTCAGAAACGATCGCATTGCAGGTGAGACTTTTGGTGATTTTTGCGATCGCCTTGGCAATGAGTCGTTGCGTCTGTTTGCTGAGTCCTATGTTCCTGAAATGTATGAGGCTGAGTCAAACGGCAAACGAAAAGATGTGCGCCATCGGGTCACGCTCTCAACAAAGTCCTTTGAGCTGCTCAAACAAGCGATCGATGAGAAAGGCGCGTCAATGAAGGATCTCGTTGAGGCGGCGTTGGTAAAGTATTTGGAATAGTGAACAAAAAAGCCACAGGCAATTGCACTAATGCAATTGCCTGTGGCTTTTTTGTTCATTGTGTACTTTTTAACTTGCCATAAATGTAGATATTGTGATTCAATCTAACTGTATGTTTCTCAAAGAAGTAATCTATATAATATGTTTGCGAACTTATGAAGAAAAAAACTCTTTCAACTCTAGCTATATCTTTACTTTCTTTGGTTGCATTATCTATTGAGTATGTAATTACAGCTAACAAAGCAGATGCTCTTCAATTAACTTTTGCTCAAGATTCTAGCGTTTCTCCGTTTACAGGAGGACTTCCACCTGTGACAACGACTGCGATCGCACTACGCAACAGTTTACAGGCTTTGACAACTGCACAAAAACTCTTTGCCACTATCGACTTTCAAAGTGGTGTAGTGGGTCCAACATCAGGAGTTTATACTTTTGTAAATGGGACTATAACTGTAGCTCCAGCAGCAGCAGTTACTGATCCAGGCACTCCTGCAAATGGTATTAGTGGAGACTCTGGAAATCTGGCGTTTGGATTCAATACCACAGGTACAACGTACGGGGGAGCTGGCAACAATTTACTTAGACTTGCTGGTGGAACAGGTAACGTTACTCTTACGATCGCCTTTACTACTCCTATCATTGATTTTGGATTTTTCGTTACTGATTACGGAAATGCAAACCTTAACAACAACATTAACGTGCAATTTTTTAATGGTGTTACACCACTTTTTACGCCATTTAATGACATTGGCACTAATCCTAATCCCGCAAACGGTAATAACCTTAGAACTGCGAGATTTAATAAATTCCTAGCAGATCCCGGTGATAGTCGTATAACTAGTGTACAGATAACTGCTATTGGTAATGGGAGTCTTGATCGCTTTGGGATTGATGATATTGTCTATTCTGTACCATTTGACTTTGAGCCATCACTTGGTATTGGCTTACTTGGTTTAGGTTTCGGGCTTAACAAGGTTAGAAAGAACTGGAAAGCAAAGAAAAATACAGAAGTTTAGTTGAGATTTTGAAAAACTAGATTTTAATTTCCGTAACTCTTGGGAGTTGCGGAATTTTTTTGTGGGATTTAGGTACAGATGCGTTAGGTAATTTCTCGAAAAGAATATCCTCATGTAGCGCAAGCGTCTCGCTTGCATTGTGGTGACGCAGGCAGGATGCCTGCGCTACGCTTCAGTAGAAAAAATCGGGGATCTAAATTGCTGCTACCATTGCGATAGATAAGCCCTGAGATTAGGTTTTTATGATCTTCATCAATCCCAAAATCGACTTTGCCTTCAAAAAAATCTTTGGTTCCGAAGATAGCAAAGACATCTTAATTAGCTTCTTAAATGCCCTAGTTTATGAAGCTAATCCTGTCATTCAAGACTTAGAAATCATCAATCCTTACCGCGCACCCAAAATTCGCGGCGTTAAAGAAACTTATCTAGATATCAAAGCAAAAATTCAAGACGCAGAATCAGGTGAAGAGCGCATCGTGATCATTGAGATGCAGGTCTTGAATGTGGAAGGTTTTGAAAAACGGATTTTGTATAATGCCGCCAAATCCTACTCTACACAACTCAACATTGGAGAAGGCTATCACCTCCTCAATCCAGTCATAGCCCTGACAATTACGGATTTTGTAATGTTTACAGAATTAAGTAATATTACTTCTAAATTTATTTTAAAAGAGAAAGATTTCTTAATAGATTATCCAGTTTATGATATCGAATTAATTTTTGTAGAATTGCCAAAATTCAAGAAGAACCTATCAGAGATAGAAACTATTATCGATAAGTGGCTATATTTTCTGAATAATGCGCGTAAGTTGCAAGACATTCCTGCCGAGATGCATGAACCCGAACTTCAAAAAGCCTTTTATATCGCCAATCAGGTCAATCTCACCCTTGACGAATTGGAAGATCAAGAAAAGAGCGAAATCTTTATTCAAGATCAGCGTGGTGCGATTACTAAAGCGGTCAAAGAAAGTTTAAATCAAGGAAGGCAAGAAGGCTCTCAGCAAAAAGCTTATGAGATCGCTAGAAGGATGTTAGGTGCTTTTGATGAAGAGACGATCGCCAAAATGACGGGGTTAACCCTAGACGATTTGCGATCGCTTTAAGACTAACGCAAGAATCAATGAATCAAAATTTAGCACCATTACTTCAAGCCGCGCAGCGATATCTTGAGATTGACCATGCTGCATTTTATATGCCAGCCCATAAACGCGGACAGAGCATTGATCGCGAATTGCAAGCACTTATGGGCGCAAATATATTTCGCCTCGATCTACCCGAACTTCCCGATCTCGAAGAACCGATCGCCCTTGCCGAAGAACTAGCCGCCGATGCTTATGGTAGCGATCGCGCTTGGTTTTTGACTAATGGCTCAA
>JBBQRB010000269.1:0-2989 GCA_038215315.1 Pseudanabaenales cyanobacterium | reverse complement strand
TATTTTTTTTTTATTTTTTTTTACTTTTTTATTTTGCAACGGTTGTTTTTTTATGGGTGTCGCTCGTTTTGTTTACCGCGCTTGGCGCTTAAAAACCCAACCGTGGGGGGGGGCCCTCGGCCCCCCCACCCTCTTTTGGGTTTTACAGCGCAAAGCGCTGTAAGCAAGACTAGCGACAGCTATAAAAATCGGTTTCATAATGAGAATTGTGGGTAAATAAACCATCTCGCCCAGTAAACAAAATAAAATATACTCAGACACTCAAATTAGTGATATAACTTTCGCAAACTAGACACAGCCAATCAGCAAACAATTAAACTATTGCCAAATGCAGTCTCTGGCTGCAACATTCTCGGCATGGTTACGAGGTGATTTCTTAACAATGGAGAGTAATAATATCCGTAGTAGTGCTTACGAGCAGACCCTCGCGGGAGTCACCAAGGACTTGTCAGACTTGCGGGCAAACATCTTGGGCAAACTTAGTCGTGAGATTTTGATCTTGCAAGCCCAAAAAAATGCCCTCACTGATGACATTCAGCGTCTTCAGTCGCAGCGTAAAGAACTAGAAGTATTAACTGTTGCTCAACAGGGGATGAATCAACAGGAAATCCAACGACAGCAATGGATTGAACAGCTAGCACAAGCAATTACCTATCACCTCAAAAATGATGTAATCGTTACCAATTCGCAAACTCTTAATGATCATTCAGAAAATTTCGAGCAGCTAATGCTCAATCTGGATAACGCAATTCGTACTACATTTCAATCCTTACAGCGAGATGTCGATACCTATCAGCGCGATCTTGATGATCAGATGCAAAGAATGTATAGCCAACGCCAGCAGGGCGAGCTAATGCTTACGGCATTGGTTGAAAGAATTGATGAGTACTTAAGACGATCAGGATCGGCTAGCGATCGCCTTGGAGGGACGAATACAGGAGGCAATTCAGCAACTACAAATTTTACGGGGGCGATCGATAGTGGCGATCGCCCAAGTTTCCCCAATGGTCAGAGTGACTATAGCCAAATCAAGGTTCCCACTTTTCCTAGCAATAATGGCAGCCAATATCGTCAATATGCACCGAATGATACTCGTCCCTACGGTGATCCTACCGAATCCTTTAATGACAACTCCTCTGATGACTTAGACACAGCCAGAGTTGGTCAACCAGTCAAACGACTCAATGATTGGTGGTACGGATTTTTCTTGGTGCTAGGAGCATCATTAGTTTTATCTTTGCAAAACATTTTAGTCAGGGTAATTTTCTCTAACTCTAATATTTTGGGATTATTTGAATTTGGTGGTCTGATCGCCCCTAGCATTCCTAACTCTTTTGCTTTGTTACTGCTAAGGATGCTGTTTGCGACCCCAATTATGTGGATTGTGGCTAGGTTTATTTTTAAAGTTGATGTATTGCGAGACTTTCAGCAACTTCTAGATCCTAGTCGGCGCTTGCTATTCTGGCGAGTCAGCTTTAGTGCGTTGCTGCAATTTGCATCCTTTGCCTTTATTTATTTAGCTTTGGGAATACTTAGCCCCGGATTAGCAGTTACTCTGTTCTTCATATTTCCCACTGTTACAGTATTGATGGCTTGGTTCTTATTTGGTGAGCGCCCTAGTAATGATCGCTGGTTAGTGATCGGCGTAATTTATTTGGGCATTATGTTGACTTACAACATTTTTAGCGCTAATAAACCCGATACTTGGGGTGTGATTTCGGCAATGCTTTCAGGTATAGCGTTTGCGGGCTATATCATCAGCTCCCAAGCCTGTTTTAAGCAACTGAATCCTGTTTCATTTACGGCAATTAATTTTTCAATTATTTTGTTGCTATGTATCGGTACGCTGCCCTTCACGCTGTCGTCAATTTCGTTTAGTCTTCCCCTTGTGTTTATGTGCTTCTTGGTTGCATTGACCACCTTGGGCGGCTATCTATTGACTAGTTTCGGCACAAAACTAATGGGAGCGGCTCAAGCTTCGATAGTGAGTGCTAGTGGACCAGTGTTTACAACATTTTTGGCGTTTGTACTGCTTGGCAGCAAGCTGGGATTCATTGAACTATTTGGTGTATTTCTGGTAACTGGCGGGGTGGGTCTGCTCAGTTTGCAAAATATGTACAAAAGACCATCTAGATAGATTTTCTTTGGTAGTTATAGAAAAACTTTTGAAAGCATTGCGTAGCGATGCTTTCAAAAGTCTTCTTCTTTTTTGATTTGAGCGCAAAGCGCTGTACCATGATTGCCATAGCTGCTAACGATTTGACCATAAAAAATTAGTTGCAGCGCGAAGCGCCACAACTCGTCTACTGAGTTTTTGACACAATACTTTTAACGGTTTACTTATGGAAATTTCTGCTGAAGATATTAAAAAGTTAAAACAAGAAGTTGGCATAGCCGCTGCCCAAAAAGTGAAATCAGGAATGGTGGTCGGCTTAGGTACTGGCTCAACCACTGCTTTTGCGATCGCGGAGTTGGGCAGACGCATTGCCGCAGGCGAGCTGACCGACATTGTTGGTATTCCCACATCTTTTCAGGCTTCGGTGCTAGGCAAAAAATATGGTATTCCCATTCGCACTCTTGATGATGTTGATCGCGTGGATATCGCGATCGATGGTGCTGACGAGGTTGACCCCAATAAAACTTTGATTAAAGGCGGCGGTGCTGCCCATACTCGTGAGAAGGTCGTTGACTCTCTTGCTGAGCTATTTATTGTGGTAGTTGATGAGTCCAAGTTGGTGGAAAAGCTCGGATCAACCTTTGCCGTACCGATTGAAGTTTTACCGATGGCGGTGTCTCCTGTGACTCGCGCTGTCACCAAGCTAGGTGGCAGTCCCGAACTAAGGATGGGTGTCAAAAAAGATGGTCCCGTGATTACCGATCAAGGAAACATGGTCTTAGATGTGACTTTTGAGGCGATCGCTGATGCGGCGGAACTAGAGAAAGTTCTTAATAATATCCCTGGTGTTGTCGAGAATGGTCTTTTTGTCGG
>JBBQRB010000268.1:0-3081 GCA_038215315.1 Pseudanabaenales cyanobacterium | reverse complement strand
GCGTGCGCTACAGCTTTTTGGGCTTTGGGTTTAATTATGCTTGTCTACTTATACCCGTTACCATAGAAGATATTTACAAGCTTTTTCAAAAACCTCAAGAAGAACGCGATCGCCTTATGGAAACTAAATCACAAGTTGAACAGCATCCTGAACCTGAGAAGGATACTAAAAAAGAAATTATTCTTTGTCCCCATTGTCTGCGTACAGCAACAAATGGAATCAAATGTCAAGGAATCTGTGTCGCCGATAGTGGTTACTAATTGAGTGATTTAAGCACTTATGCTATGGACTCCATATTCCACCAGATTGACTGATACCACCAAAGCCGATCACCTGATCAGAGTCCATACAATAGACCCAAGCGACTCCCAAGGACTTTTTGCCATGATCAAAAATTTCTATCTGTTGGCGATTATATAGGTTCTCACTGATAGCGCGATCGCTTTGATAGTCTTCTAGTTCATCGAGAGCTTCTAAAATATGGCAACTAGCAAAGGTAAATAAATATCCATAAACTGCTGATTGGAGTTGATCAATTACGATCGCAGGATATCCCATAGGCAATGCAAATAATTCACCATAAGCGATCGCAGGTTGCATGGCGATTATTTTGTTGGCACAGTATTGCTCAAAGTTTGACCCTTGGGGTTTGAGGGTTCCATAGACAAATACATTACATTTGTCATTGTTTTTAGGCAAAATGCTAAGTCCTCGGGACATTATCAATATTTTGAATAAGTGTATCAAACCCGAATAGCAGGTAGGCAAAAGAAAATCGAAACCCAGAAAGCTGTGTGCGCGTGCGCCACAGCTTTCTGGGTTTTTTGCCTACCTGCTATTGAGCATCGGGGCGTAAAGCGTCTAGAATCTAGAACCTGAGCTGCTTGCAAAGCGTTCGGCTCAGGTTTTGGGTTTTAATCTATAAAATGGCAAACTGTGCTGAGCTTGTAAAAAAGTAATCACTTTAATCTTGGGGAATTTACTCAATGTAGAATACTAAACATACTCAAGTAAATTTAACCAAAGATGACTACAGCAACCCTCGATATTAAATCTGATAGTAGCGCCCGTGATTTATTTCAAGCCGCCTATGAAAATCGGTATACATGGGATAGCAATTTCTCTGGCATGACCGCTAACGTATCCGTCGCGATCGATGGTGTCGCCCGTACAGGTAAGGCTCATATTAAGCCAGATTTATCCGTAGAAGTGAGCATGGATGAGCCACAACTGATTGAGCGCACTACACGTACACCTAGCGGTGAAGAAAAGACCATTTCTGTAGATGAAGGGCAAGAATGGCTCTACAACCAACTGCGTGATGTCGTTACGCATCGTAAACGTAAGACATTTGAAGAAGCTCATGGTAAGTCTGCCTTTAATCTTGGAGCTACTGATGAATCTGGGGCAGTGGAGATTTTGGTAACGGGCGACTCGATGGGATCAAATTACAAGGTTCGCGGTAATGAGATCGCAATGGTGAGCCGTGTTATGGGTCGAATTGGATTTGTGATCAATCACCTTGGACATCTTGATACTGGCGAAGGCTATGTTTCCTCTCTGTATACTGCGGTATTCCGTAACCCAATGAATGACGAAGTAGTTCGCCAAGCAAGGTTTGAAGATATCTATGAAAAAATTGGTAACTACTATGTAATGACCAAACAGATCGTGCAATCTAATGAGCAAGGTCAGACCAAAAACTATGAAATTATCTTCAGTAATATTCAGCTTTTGGGCTAATGTACTCAGTCCATGTTGAAAAACCGATGCAGGGCTTTGCCTTGCAATCCTCCATAAGCACTACGGTTTACAAGTCCTTCCTATCTTCGTTTCAGTCTATTCTGCCCCCTAAATCCCCCAATTCTGGACGACTTTGAAGAAGTTTTTAAAACTCTTGTTCCCCCAGAATTGGGGGCTAGGGGGCGAATTAGTAGTAACTTGGCGAGGAAAAATGTCCCACCAAGTTTGTACGGCTTCGACGCTTCGACAGACACTTTAATTAATCGCAAGTCCTTTACAGCGCTTTGCCCTAAAAATTCCTTGGATCAATTGAGTGGCGGCGCTTTGCGCCACCACTCAATTATTAGATTTGTGCCATGCTTTAACGATAGTAACGACAACTATGCACGCTGATCTGCAACGATTATTAATATCAGAAGTAGAGCTTGTAGAATTAACTGGCTTTGAGCGCCAGAAGGTTTTGCCACCAAATCAGTTAACCTCAAAACAGATTAATTGGCAGAGATCGATCGCCATAGCAATTGTCATCATTAGCTTTGTCACTTTTGCGAGTGTCTTTCTACCTTCGCTGCGACTTGCGGGGACGATATTTATAACTAGTCTGACATTGGCAGCTTTGAGCATTGCCATAGAGATCGCCGAAGTATCTATCCTTTGCTTTCTAGTGGCTTTGACTTCGGCCATATATTCTATTTATGTGTTGATGGGAGCGCCTTTAGGAATAATTTTGTTGTGTTTAGGGCTAGCGATCGCTAGTGGTGGCTTAGCATTTTTGCTGACTAAATTATTTGTGAGACAATGGCGAATTTATCATAGTTCAGAGTTGAAAAGTGGAATTTCTGCAACTGTGTTTCGCTTATTTATGGAAGTGGATAAATGCAATAAAGTAATTCGCGATATTGATATTTTTGATCAGTTACAGGACGCAGGCAATGCCATTAAATTTGAGTCTAGAGAATCAGCGATCGCGGCGATTAGAATCACGCGCAATGATATTGTTAGAGCCTTAAAAACAGAGAGAATCCTTCGCGAAAACCCTGATTTTCATCCTGATCGCTTTGCAGTTGATCTCAATGCTTTTGAGGCAATCCACATAAATGATCGAGCGCAGGAATATGGACGTATTTTTGACACAACTATGCAAATAGCGATCGACGTGCAGAAGGCGATGGCAGAGTTACATGAATTTAGCCAAACTGACCAGATTTAACTTCTATTCATACTCATAAAAATCTCCTCTATCAAGTACAGTGAGAGCAGTTAGTTCTGGATCACTGGTCTAGTCATCGTAACTGCTCAACCTTGGAAAATCAACAAAAAACAGCATTCACATAACCG
>JBBQRB010000267.1:0-3283 GCA_038215315.1 Pseudanabaenales cyanobacterium | reverse complement strand
AGTAACAACAGAGACAGTATTACCCAGCATATCAAAAAGCTCAACACTGTAACCTGTTTCCAATCCAATCACATCATGTCGCTCAACAACCGTACCAATGTCGCCAGCATAAACACCTTCTTCAGGTAAATTGGTCAACAGAATTACATCTGTGTAAAGTGGAAAATGCATTACAGCCTCCAATATTGCTAATCAGGAACCAAAGTAATTAAACGAGGAAAATCTGTACCTTTATCTATTTGCCAGACTGTTTTCACAAATAATTGCCTATTAATTGGAGTTAGTAGATTTGTACTAATTTCATATCTGACACCATAAGCAGTTTCTTTAATTACATTAGCATCAACCACAAGATGAAATCTACGGATATCTGCTTCTAATTGTTGCCAGTTTTCTAGCGAGTAACCAAACTGAATCAGCAATTTAGCCTTTGCTCCACCACGTTTATGCTCAGTATTTAGCAAATATTCAATCAGCTTTGATGGCTCAATGATTGCGCGATCGCAGTTTGGAACTTTCATACTCTGTGTAGTATTTAGCCTGTTGGTAGAGTTTATCACAAGTGATTTTGATAGCGATCATCATTATGATTCACTTTTAGATTTAGGCGATCGCTATCACTTGCTAGCTTCCATATAAGCGCGTAACAAAGAATTAATCTGAGTTTGATAACCACGTCCTTGAGATTTAAACCAATCCAAAACATCGCTATCAATGCGAAGCGTAACCTGAGCCTTATTCTTAGCAACTGGTATACCTCCACGCTTGACGATCGCTTTCGCAAACAATTCGGGAGTCACTTCTGGACAATCTGACAGATCGATATCTTCATCACTCATAGACTCCAGCCTTTGCCAGTCAGTTAAAGACTTCCTCGAAATAGATTTTTTGTTCATATTTAGTCGCCTTTCTTGCAGAAATAATACGGATAGAATCTTGGCGATCGCTGTGGACAACAGCCACAACCAACCCTTGCAATAAACCAAATGTGACAAAACGTTGCTCTCCATAATCATAGCGATTATTTTCAACTGTCAATGTATCTCCTTCAAACACGACAGAAACATCAATAAAATCAATTCCATGTTTACGAAAATTGACAAGACATTTTGCTTCATCCCATTCAAACTCCATTATTGCCTTACATAAATGATAATTTTATTGTAACAACAATTTGTAGTTACAGCACACCATTAAATCTTGCCGATTTTGGCGATCGCACTATTCTTCGATAGGTCAATAGGCGATCGCGGATATTCAAGGAAATTAGAGGCGATCAATTCAAAAGATACTAGAATGAGTTTATAGCTTTGAAAATGGCAGACTAAAGCACCTAAATCTATGGAAAAAGTAGCGCACTATGAAAAAGACTTTTTGAAGTGGACACAGCAACAAGCTGAATGTTTACAAAAAGGTAATTGGGAAGAGCTAGATGTCAGAAATTTGATAGAGGAATTAGAAGCATTGGGACGTAGTGAACAAAGAGAACTCAGTAGCTACTTTCAATTGCTGGTGATGCACTTACTCAAATGTCAGTATCAACCTGAGAAGAGAACACCAAGCTGGAATACGACACTTTCTAATTATCGTGACAAAATCCAAGATTGTTTAGAAGATACTCCAAGTTTGCAAAGATTTCTGCAAGATGCCGAATGGATAGACAAATACTATAGACGGGCAAGGAGAGACGCGGCGAAGGAAACCCAAAAGTCTTTAGAAATATTTCCGAGTCAATGCCCATATACAATTGAGCAAATCCTCAATTCATCTTTTCTTGCATAGAGAAGTAAAGCCAATCAGCAAAACATGAACATCGCCCTCTTTGGAACTAGCGCCGATCCGCCTAGCATCGGACATCAACAGATCTTGCAATGGCTGGATAACCATTACGATCGCGTATTGGTTTGGGTATCAGATAACCCCTTTAAAACCCATCAGGCAAGCCTCAGCGATCGCCTAAAAATGATGGAGCTAACCATCGCCGCCATTCAGCCAGCCGCCCAAAATACGCAACTCTGCCCCCAAATTAGTCATCCACGCACGATTAATACGGTCGAGGAAGCCAAACAACTCTTACCCGAAGCCAAATTTAGCCTTGTAATTGGCGGCGATCTAGTTGCACAACTACCCACATGGTATCGCGCTCAGGACTTGCTCAACCAAGTTCACATATTAGTCGTTCCACGGCAAGGCATAACCACTGCACAAGCCGATGTCGATCGCCTTGTAGCTATGGGGACAAAAGTGGCGATCGCCCCTGAGTCCACCTCAATACCCAATGTTTCTTCGTCCGAATATCGCAACAATGGCAATAGTTCAGTCATAATACCCACAGTCGCAGCATATATCCAACGAGAGTCGCTTTACGCATGGCAGAAAAGTCCCGATCCCTAGATTTCAAGAAGCCCTTAGCAGATTTTAAAGTCGGCGTTGATAACGTGATTTTTTCCGTAGATACCGAGCAGAATCGTCTATTGGTACTACTGGTAATGCGCCAACACGAGCCATACCGCGATCGCTGGTGCTTACCTGGAACCCTCGTGCGTCAGGGCGAATCTCTCGAAGAATCAGCTTATCGCATTCTCTCCGAAAAAATTCGTGCTCAAAACCTCTACCTTGAGCAACTCTTCACCTTTGGCGATATCGGGCGTGATCCTCGCGAAGCGCCCGATAGCTATGGAGTACGCTATCTATCTGTTAGTTATTTTGCGTTAGTTAACTTCTCTCAAGCTGAACTCATTGCTGATGGAGTAAGTGGGATCGCTTGGTATCCTGTCAAGCAAGTTCCTGAACTTGCCTTTGATCACAATCGTATTCTTGAGTATGGGCATCGCCGCCTCCGCAACAAGTTAGAATATAGTCCTGTTGCCTTTGATGTTTTGCCAGATTCCTTTACACTTAGCGACCTCTACCAACTTTACACGACTGTTCTGGGCGATAATTTCTCTGACTATTCCAATTTTCGCACAAAGTTATTAAAGCTTGGCTTCTTGAGTGATACGGGTATCAAAACCTCACGGGGGGCGGGTCGTCCTGCTAGTCTTTATCGTTTTGATGCGGAAGCTTTTATTCCATTTAAAAATAAGCCAATGGTATTTATATAAGTAAGTGGGCACAATTAAACCCAAAACCCAAGAAGCTATAGCGCACGCTGCGCGTGCGCTATAGCTTCTTGGGTTTCACTTACTTAGGTGTGGTGTTGGGGGGGGGGCGCGCCCCCCCCAACCAGAAATTTAAAAAAAATTAAAAAGGTTAAAAAAAATAAAATGTTTTTTTATAAAAT
>JBBQRB010000266.1:0-3285 GCA_038215315.1 Pseudanabaenales cyanobacterium | reverse complement strand
ATTTTATCAGTTTCTGATCTCCTTGAAAACCATTGCTTGTATGCTGTTTTTGCTTTTTCAGCAAGCCCTACTTAAACAAACATAAAGCCCAATAGAGAGAGGCGGCGCGGAGCGCCGCCTCTCTCTTTTGGGCTTTATGTTTTTACAAGACTGGCGACAGCTATATTATTTCTGTGTATACTATAAAATAAATCTAAATATTGTTTTGAGAGTTAGGGATTATGTCGTGGCAAGTTAAAGATCAGATTTCGGAATTAGTTAATAAATACAGGACTAAAGTTGACTTTTTGGCAATTCGTTTAGAGCGATCGCATGGTGCAGATATCTTTTTACGCAGTGGCAAAGTGGAAACCCTTAGTACTGGCATATCGATCGGTGGACAGGTTCGCGCCTGTCATCATGGTGGTTGGGGCTTTGCTAGCTTTAATAATTTACAAAACTTAGAAACCAAGCTACAAGAAGCGATCGCCGCCGCAAAATGGGTCGGCAATCAAAAAACGGTCTTAGCTGAGGTTGCACCAGTGCAAGCCCAAGTTCGCTTAGCAAACTCGCCACAAATAGAACTAATCGAGAAAAAGAACTTATGCGCTAAATATACGGAAATCCTGCGATCGCTCTCGCCACAAGTAGTCAGTACGGCGGTACGCTACGGTGACTGCACTCAACAAATTATATTTGCCAACTCTGAAGGTACGCTGATCGAGCAGGAATGGGCTGATTGGGAGTTGCGCTGTTCGGCTACGGCGCGATCGGGCGATATGGTACAGACAGGGCGAGAAACCTTTGGCTCTCGACGTTCCTATGATGACTTACTCAATTTAGACAATCATGTTATCGGCGCAGCACAGCGAGCAGTCAAGGCGCTGAATTTGCCTACTGTACAGGGTGGAACCTATACGGTGGTCATCGATCCGATTTTGGCGGGGCTATTTGTTCACGAAGCCTTTGGGCATATGTCTGAAGCCGATATGCTTTACGAAAACCCCGATATGCTAGAAACAATGAGCCTCGGGCGCAAATTTGGCTCTGAAGACCTACAGATATTTGATGGTGCTGCTCCTGCTGACCATCGCGGTAGCTACGCCTACGATGATGAGGGCGTTCCTGCTACTACTACTCAATTAATCGCTGATGGTGTATTGGTGGGTAGACTGCACTCACGCGAGACGGCGGGTAAACTTGGAGAAAAAGTCACGGGCAATGCCCGATGTTTGGACTATCACTATCCGCCAATAGTGAGGATGACAAATACTTGGATTGAGCGTGGCAAGACTGCTGTAGCCGATTTATTTGACGATATCCCCCTTGGCATTTATGCCAAAAATTGGCAAGGTGGCATGACTAATGGAGAGATGTTTACTTTTACCGCAGGTGAAGCTTGGATGATTCGCAATGGGAAAGTCACTGAGCCTGTAAAAGATGTAACTCTCTCAGGTAATGTATTTGAAACTCTAAAGGATATTGAGGCAATCGGTAATGATTTCCTTTGGGATGAATCGGGTGGCTGTGGCAAGGGCGGACAGAGTGGATTAGCGGTTGGTTGCGCCTCTCCCAGTTTGCGAATCAAAAACGCGATCATAGGAGGCGAATATGACACGTAAAGGCGGGACTCAGGTTAAAGAAGTCAATTTGCATTTGGTGCAAACGATCGTTGATCAACAGGTAACTGAAGATCGGCTCAACTTGCAATTGACCAGATTGCGGCTCATGTATGATTTTGTATCAGCGCTGAATGCGGCTCAAACTATCAATGAGATTTATCAAATTGCTTTAAATGGAATTTGTCCAGCTTTGTATACTTCGCGGGCAGCGGTAATAATTATTGATCGCAATCATCACCTTGAGTATCAAGAATCCATTGGTATCAGCGATCGCTATAAGCAAGCAATTCAAGATTTTTCTAATAGATTTAAAGAAGAGATAAAATCAAAAACTTCCCTATTTCCTAACTGTGCGGCTTTGCCAAGCGATCGCACTTTACAAAAAATTTTTCTTGATGAAAAAGTCGGCGCGATCGCCAAATTTTCATTGGAATATAAAAATAGACATTTAGGTGATATCGTTGCCTACTTCGATGCGCCAAGGCTTTTCACCGAAGAAGAAGTGCAATTGACCCAAGCGATTATCACCTATGTAGCGATCGCGTTAACCCGTAAGCAAGCTGAAATTGCTCTCAAAGAAAGCCAACAATTTATCCAGAGGATTGCAGACACTACCCCTAGTATTCTCTTTATCTTCGATATCGAAGAAAATCGTAACGTGTATTGTAATCAATCAAGCATCAGTATTCTTGGCTATACACCGCAGCAAATGCAAAGTATGGATCAGTTAATATTAAAAAATATAATCCATCCCGATGATCTAGCCAAAGTTAAAGAATATTATCAACATATTCGTCACAGCCAGAACGAAGAACTATTTGTGATCGAGTATCGGATGATCGATGCTGAAGGTAGTTGTAAGTGGTTTTATAGTCAAGAAACTGCTTTTTTACGCAACCCTGACGGTACGATTAAGCAAACCATCGGCTGCGCTTCTGATATCACTAAGTTGAAGGAAGTGGAAACTAGATTGAAGTCATCTTTGATTGATAAAGAAGTCTTACTTAAAGAAGTCCATCACCGTGTCAAAAACAATCTGGGTATGATTGATAGTTTGCTGTCAATGCAGGCTCGCGATGTCCATGATGCACAGACTCTCAAGTTACTTTCAGACAGTCAGCGCCGCATTCATACGATGTCACTGATCCATGAGCAACTTTATCAATCTCAGGGCGTGGGTAAGATTGACTTTTGTGAATACTTACATCGCTTGACTACAAATCTCTATAGTTCAACTAATTTCAACTCTGAGGAGGTTCAATTAAAGTTAGATATTAAACCGATTTTTTTGAATATTGACATGGCAATTTCGATGGGATTAATTGTCAATGAGTTGTTAACTAATTGTTTTAAGCACGCATTTCCCGATCGCACTAATGGATTAATTGAAGTTACTTTACAAAAGTCGGCGATCGATCAAAATTTACACTTAATTATTCAAGATGATGGTGTTGGCATTCCTGAAGATATTGATTTGAAGAAGACTGATTCCTTGGGTTTACGGCTAGTCAGGATTTTAACCCAACAGTTAAGAGCTAGCTTAACTGTGTCTTCAGTAATGGGAACCAGCTTTCATTTCACCTTTTCGGAAAATATATAGGTATAGCCAGTCTTGTTAAGACATAAAACCCAAAAGAGAGAGGGGGGGGGGCGGCGCGGCGCAGGAAGTTTGGGTGTTTTTTAT
>JBBQRB010000265.1:0-3302 GCA_038215315.1 Pseudanabaenales cyanobacterium | reverse complement strand
TTATGGATAAAGGATTCTCAATAACACAGTGATCTTGGGATTTTTTGAGAAATCGAACGAGGGCGGTGGGTTTCAGCCACTATTTTGATCATCTAGGCTGTCCATCGTGAGACTCAAAAAAGTTTTCTGCACCACTAAGGTACTTGGCTCATCCCAGCGACGAACTTGGTCACACGCGAAGGGGCCCCTGGCTGTGGTGGCATCGGAGCCTTGTCGGGGATTTGAAAGACGACGAAGATCGGCAGCAGTCCAATTAGTCCCGCTAGAAAGTAGGTGATCGAGAACGTGCCTAACGTGAAGAGCACGAACCCACCCACCAGTGGGCCGATGGCCGCGCCGAGGTCGGACATGGTCTGGAACCAGCCGAGCCGCTCGCCGCGCCTCGTGCTGTGCAGGTCAGCCACAGCCGCGGCCGCCACTGGGCTGAACACCGCCGTGGCGAAGCCATGGACGAAGCGCAGCAACAGGAGTTGATCTGGATCGGTGATCAGCATATAGAGGAATGGCGGGACAGCGAAGAAGAGCGTCGCCAGCAGCATGAGACGCTTGCGCCCCAACACATCGGAGAGCGCTCCTGCGGGCAGCTTGAAGCAGATACCGGTGATAGTCGAAGCCGCCACGATCAGACCAATCGCCTCTGGTGAGGCGTTGAGCTCGCGTGCGAACCGTGGCAGCACTGGGCTGCGCGCCATCTGGTAGCTCAGTCGAGCTACCAGCCCCGCCGTCAACAGCAATAGGAATGGACTGATGCGCGTGTTCTTCATCATAAGTCTACAGTTCTGCTCAAGCCAATGCCGATCAACGACCGTCATCCATTATTTTTATTAAGGATAGGCTGAAATAGCCCAACGCGCCAAAAATGTACAAGTACGGGTATGACGATGATTAGTGCAAAACTGTATCATGATCGGCTTGAAACTATTAAATAGAGGCAATTTCAATGATCGATATTTCCAAGGTTCGTGAACCGTTTTACGGTATTACTGAATGGAAGGCTAAGTTTGCATGAGCAGAGTATTATCCACAGACGATAAAGATTGAATCAACTTTGGATCGTGAGAGAAGTCAAAGGCTCATGGCAGTGGAATTTCTGGCTCAATATTTTGAATTACTTGCAGATCGTAATCGCTCGGTAGCATTAGCGATCGCAGCAAGAGCAATTCCTACATCCGCAAATACTGCTTCCCAAATACTGCTTCCCAAATACTAACTACCCCAAAGGTTCCTAAAAGTAAAAATATCCCTTTGACAATTAAGGCCATCACCGACAAAGACAACCTTCTCTTTTTTGTCTGCTGGTACAAGTGGCGACATCTATAAAATCATGAATTAGTTTTGTGAAAGCCAGCTAAATCAATGTAATCTGAATATGAATTTTAGTTAAGGCAAACCTATGGGCTTACAAAATGGGAGGCAGAATCTAGGTGGGTTCTTTGGAGAATTTAAGGAATTTATCTCAAAGGGCAATGTCATTGATTTAGCGATCGCCGTAGTCATTGGCGGCGCTTTTGGCAAAATCGTTACATCTCTGATTGAGGACATTATTACACCGTTAATCTTAAACCCTGCGCTGGCGGCGGCTAGGGTCGATGACTTGGCAAAGTTACAGATCAACGGTATTAAGTACGGGGTGTTTTTAGCGTCTGTAATTAATTTTGTAGTAATTGCTTTTGTTATTTTTCTGCTCATCCGAGCATCTGCATCTATGAAACGCCAAGAAAAAAGACAGGAAGCGATCGCTGAGGTAAAGCCTGATCCCCAAGAGCGTCTGACCTTGGCTGTCGAGCGTCTAGCTGAAGTAATGGAATCAAAAAATTAATCCTGAACCTCTACAAACCGATAATACGAGTAGCGGCGCGAAGCGCCGCTACTCGTATTATCGGTTTCATATATTAAAGACTAACGATCGCTATAGTTCTACACGTATTCTCAACTGTTCATACATCATGTCATCTGGACAATCTAAGACAAAAAATTATTCCTTCCGACAGGGCATCACCCTAGCAGTATTAGGGATTTTGGTGGGAATTACGATCAGTCTCAGTGGCTGTAACAGTTTTAGTGGTATGTCAAAACCTGAAACTATCAAACCACCTGCGAATGTATTTTTGTTTTTACAAGCTTCTCCCAATGGCACAACTATTGAGGGACTAGTCCCATCAGATCTTGTCGAGAAAGCTGGAAACCTAGATCTGGCACTTCAATCGATTCCTGCGAATAGCCAATTTGCGTTAACTCAATTTGGCAAGTCATTGGCAGCCTTTCAAGTTAGTTCAGTTCGCGGCTCTGATAATTTTGGCGCGATCGCTATTCTCAAAGTCCAATCAGCAAGTAACTCTAGCTCTCTATCTACAGCCATAAAGCAGCAAAATTTGACAATTGTTCAAAACAAGCAACAAGGGGATAAGCAAGCAGATAGTTCTGGAGATCGCAACTACTTCTTCAACTGTCCAAATAAGATTCAGCCCTTGATATTAGAAAAATCCCGCAAATTATTTGTCAAGCTTGGTGCAGATCCCGTCACTCTTTCTAAAGTGGCGATCGCCTCAATTGTATGTGCCGATCTAGATGCTGATGGTCAGCCAGAAATCATTGCAGGGCTGAGGCTTGACAATAGCGATCGCCCTGTAGGTTTTGACCCACAGACTTGGCAAGTGTTCTTGTCAAAGCCAGCTTTGGTGCGTCAGGAATATAGTATGTTGGTAGTCCTGCGTAGGGCTGCAAATCGTGACTGGTTCGCTGAGCCAATTTTGACGCATACGCGATCGCTATCCTATATAAATGACAGTGTGAGTACCTACGCGCTGCATGGCATCGAAGATCTTGATGGAGATCAACAACCTGAGCTTGTGATTAAGGAAATTGGCTTAAATTATCTTGATGCTAAGGTCGTGACACCGATTATTGAGCCTGACGGCAAATGGCAGTGGCAAAATTATTATCAAAATCAGCGATCGCTAAATATCGTTCAATAAGGAACGCAACCGAAATAACTTAGGCATTTCAAAACCCAAATATGATTCGGCGGGCTTCGCCCGCCGAATCATATTTGGGCTTACGATCCTAATCAATATTTGCAGCGCCGAAGGCGCTGCAAATATTGATTATTGAACTTGTGGTAGTGACGGCGAAGCAGAGGGTGATGGTGATGCGCTAGGAAAAGGTTCTGGCAAAATTGGTACTTGGTAAATAACTTCTTCAGGATGGCTAGGCGGGATGCCCTCAGAAACAATAATTTCCTCAATGACGGTTTTAACTATCGGTGCGGCTACCGTAGACCCAAAAGCATCTGCTCCTACTGG
>JBBQRB010000264.1:0-3339 GCA_038215315.1 Pseudanabaenales cyanobacterium | reverse complement strand
TTTGATGTACTCTTCCACGATGTCGGCGGTTAATCCTGAAAAAGCGACAAATACCGAACTTGCTGGCACAGTTTTAGTTAATGCAATTCGGAATAATCTCTGTCCTCGCGATATTATTACTCGCGAATCCATCGAAAATGCGGTTTCGGTAGTTATGGCAGTGGGCGGATCGACTAATGCGGTTTTGCACTTTTTAGCGATCGCCTATTCCGCAGGAGTGGAATGGAACCTTGACGATTTCGAGCGCATTCGTGAGCGTGTTCCTGTTCTCTGTGACCTCAAGCCATCAGGAAGATATGTGGCGACCGACTTACACAAAGCTGGTGGCATTCCGCAAGTAATGAAAATGCTCTTAGCTAAAGGCTTACTGCATGGCGATTGCATGACAATCACAGGTCAAACTGTTGAAGAAGTTCTCAAAGATATTCCTGCTGAACCTCGCGCCGATCAAGACGTGATCCGTCCTTGGGAACGCCCGATGTATAAGCAAGGACATCTTGCCATTCTTAGAGGCAATCTCGCAGAAGAAGGCGCTGTCGCCAAAATCTCTGGCGTAAAGAATCCAATTATCACAGGTCCCGCCCGTGTGTTTGAATCGGAAGAAGATTCTTTAGCAGCAATTCTTGCCAATAAAATCAACTCAGGGGATATTTTGGTGATTCGCTATGAGGGACCAAAGGGTGGACCTGGTATGCGCGAAATGCTAGCACCAACTAGTGCGATTATCGGTGCTGGTTTAGGGGACTCAGTAGCTCTAATTACCGATGGACGCTTCTCTGGTGGAACCTATGGCATGGTAGTTGGTCACGTCGCTCCTGAAGCTTTTGTGGGTGGTGCGATCGCGCTTGTAAATGAAGGTGACTCGATCACGATTGACGCTCATCAACGCTTGATCCAACTGAATGTCAGCGATGAGGAACTAGCTGTTCGCCGTGCTAACTGGATAGCCCCAAAACCTCGTTATACCAAAGGCGTTTTGGCAAAATATGCCAAACTAGTTTCCACTAGCAGCAAGGGCGCTGTTACTGATTTGGATCTGTTTTAATATAGCTGTCGCCAAATGTATCAGAATAAATCAAAATCCAGAGACTAAGTTGCGGCGCGAAGCGCCGCAACTTAGTCTCTGGGTTATTTGGCGACAGCCGTATCAGGATAAATAAAAACCCAAAAGAGAGAGGCGGTGCGGAGCGCCGCCTCTCTCTTTTGGGTTTTATAATGTCGAATCCTGCTTACCAACTGAGTTATTAATCGCATAGCTCCAACTCAACAATCGTAACCATAGGCGAGGGTTGGAGGGTTCTAGCCAATTTTGACAACTACGCAAAAGCTTTGGCAGCCAGCCGCCTAAAATTGCATTAGTTAGGGAACTACGAGTAAAAGTTCCATAGCTGGAGAGCCATTTCAGCATATCCTTAGTTCCTGCCATCTCCAAAATCCAGAGAATCAGTCTTGGATTTTGGAAGGCGGCAATTAACGCCAGTCGATTAAACATTAACCAACTGAGTCGATCTTTGATAAAGCGATCGCTAATCGATTGAGGCTCATTGGCTAATAGTCCAAAGAAAGTATTTAACATCGAATTAACACGCTCAGGTGGCAGATGTACGCCTGTGGGAACCATCATGCCCTTAGAAAATAGCCATGTGACGGCGATGTTACTCTGATAGGCATTAATTTGGCTAAGATCATCGACTCTTAATAAATCATGCTTTAAAGCAGTATCAAGCAAAATTGCTAAACGCGGTAAGTTCCGTACTAGAGAACCGAATCCTGTGAACACGAGTGGAGATTGCAGAGAAGCGGCATCCCCGATTGCCAAAATTCTATCAAATGCACATTTTTTAGAATCTTCATTGAGGCTAAAATGACCTGTTATATATCCAAAAGTTGCCTTCTTCCAAGTTAGCTGTTCCATATCACAACGGCGATATTCTGGCAAAATCGTAAAAAAGTCCTCATACATTTCCAGCAATGACCCCGGGTTTTCGGGATGCACTTGGTGATAATGGAATAGATAAACTGTCAACTCATCTTTTTCGGCGGGAAATAGTTCCCAAATCAATTGTCGTCCTCGCGAAATGTCTCCATGACTAAACAGCACATCGCCATATTGGGAATCCCAAACTTGCTTGTCGATACCTTCTAAAACTGCGCCCACAGTCGGGCAAACGCTATCAAAGGCTTGACCCGCATTCAGTTGTTGCGCGATCGCTGAAGCCGACCCCATCGCGTCAATGACCAGCCGTGAGCTGATCTGCACCTCTGTATCCGTTTCTAGATTTTTAGCAAAGATCGTCGCGCCTTGGGGATTGATTACGACTTTTTCAAACTCCGTGCGATCGCAAATTACCGCACCATACTGATGTAATTTCTTGCTACAAATCTCTAACAAACGATTAGTATTGATCGCAATATTTAGAACCGTCGGCGTATGTAAAACTTTGGATTTGAGGCTCGGTGGATTGTTACTATCAAAGAATTTATTAAATCCATCCACATATTCTGCCGTGATCATGCTTTCAAATTCGTCTTTAGTGAAGAGTCCAAAATCAATTAGATTCTGAAATTCGGCGCGAGAAATATTCCACTCACGATTCATCCGTCCAAAGGGAATCCGTTCTACTAGACAAACGCGATAGCCAAGTTTTGCCATCATCGCCGCATGGATTGCCCCCAATGCACCACCCAAATAGACGATATCGTAGTCTAGGTGCTGCTCTTTAGTGCTTGCCTCTTCAAAAATTACTTGTTTGGGAGTTTTGGGATTTTTAACACTTTCACGCCAGCGCTTTTCCCACCAGTAGACGCGGTTAAGGTCATACTCACCATTAGGGAACTTCTGAAAGAATTTGACTGTTAATGGATATTCTGATTCTAAGGCTGCAAAAATTGATTGATTAGGGGCGATCGCAGGTGGTTGTTTAAACTCATAGGGAAAAGCTTGACGCGCTGATGTGGTTAAATGCTCCAGAAATTCCTTTTCACCATCCATTACCTCATCTGACCAGCGAAATACCTTCAAGTAGGTCGTGCGCTGCAATGTCCAAATAAAGACCGATAATTGTGCGATCGCGCCTAGTCGATTTTGGCGATCGAGTGTAAAGCCATGCTGAGCAGGTGTCTTTTTCCCAAAGGGTGGCTGATACTCAGATTTCAGCCATGTTTTCACGGCTGCAACCTGAGGCGTTGGGATCTCGATGTAAAGTAATTGTTGCATGGCTGGATCAATATCGTCTGATGTTTTCATTTTGGCATATTAGCGATCAGTAGTAAGTAGGTAGGTAAGAGAAACCTTAAAGCCCAAAAAGCTGTAGCGCACGCTGCGCGTGTGCTACAGCT
>JBBQRB010000263.1:0-3500 GCA_038215315.1 Pseudanabaenales cyanobacterium | reverse complement strand
CGGCGCTCCGCGCCGCCACTCACTTCTTGGGTTTTGATACTACTAGGCCTATAATTTGATTTTAAGCAAGTTTTCGATCGCTAAAGCTATTGTGCTATCTTTCTTGGCAAAACAAAATCTCAGCCCGTTAACTTGCGTTCGCTCAGGGTGACTAAAGCAAGATCCAGGGACCGCCGCAACCAATGCTTCTTTGGCAAGACGGAAAGCGGCGCTTTCAGCATCAGGGGCGATCGCGGAGCTATCTGTCCAAATATAGTAAGCGCCCTTTGGCAGCACAGGCGATATTCCTAACTTGACGAGTGCTGGGTAGAGCATATCGCGCTTGCGTTTGTAATCTAACGCCAAATTAGTAAAGTATTCGCGACCAAACTGCATGGCAGTCAGAGCCGCGTGTTGTAGGGGTGCAGGCGCACAGATGGTAATAAAGTCGTGGATGCGGCGCATGGCATCGGTCAGGACAGGGCTAGCGACTGTATATCCTAATCTCCAACCAGTGATGCAAAAAGTTTTAGAAAATCCGTTGACCACAATCGTGCGATCGCGCATTCCTTCAATACTCATCAGGCTAATATGCTCACCTTCATAGATGATATATTCGTAAATTTCATCAGTAATCGCGTAAACATCATATTGCTGGCAGAGTCTGGCTATCAACTCTAGCTCCGTTTTTGTCCAAACCTTACCCGTTGGGTTGGCGGGGCTATTGATAATCACCGCTTTGATTCCTTTTTTAAAAGATGGTTCTAGCATCTCTTGCGTAACTTCCCATTGGGGCGGCTGTAATGTAATAAATTCAGGAATACCGCCAACTGTTGCCAGATTGGGAATGTAGTTTTCATAAAAAGGTTCAAACACTAGCACGCGATCGCCTTGATTAATCAAGGTCATCAAGGCAATATTTAGCCCCTCAGTCGCGCCACAGCAAACCGTTACTTCTGTATCAGGATCAACGGTAATCTGATTATCTCGCAGCATCTTGACAGCGATCTCTTCTCGCAATTTATCCCATCCCCAACTATCGGCATATTGATTAAAATCTAAAGTAATCGCGGCTCTCGCTGATTCTTTGATTGCCTCTGGTGCGGGGAAATCTGGTAAACCTTGAGCAAGATTAATGGCTCCAAATCTTTCGCAATAACGCGAGGCTTCGCGGATTTGGGATTCTTTAATTTGGTAAGCGCGATCTGATAAAGAAGGGGATGTAGCAGTAGTCAAGGGAGTATCTCTAAAAATCAGTAACAATGCGCCTAAAGCGCTTCACAATAATATCGTATCAAACATAATCGCAACAAAAATTGTGTCTTACAGCGCTTTGCGCTGTTCTAAAACCCAGAGAAATTTCTGAAAGTGCCGCAAAGCGGCACTTTCAGAAATTTCTCTGTACCCTTTAAAGCCTCAATAGGCTGTACTCCTCTCCCAGTATAAAAATAAATATTAAAACCCAATGAAAGATTAGCGCCGCACCGCTAATCTTTCATTGGGAAGGGAGTAAATCATTCGAGATTTTATTAATTTGATAATGATTATCGTTATTATAATTTAGATCGCACTATACATTCGTACCTGTAAATTGATGCTTCATTCCAAATTTAAGACATTGCCAAAATCTTTTAATAGCGCGATCGCTATTTCTGCGACTATCTCGGTCATCGGTATCACACTCACGGAGATCTCTAGCGTGTCGGCACAGTCGCTCTCATCTCTAGACGCGATCGCTCAAAACGTTACTTCTGTTTCACAGCTAAGCGATGTCCGTCCTACCGACTGGGCCTTTACGGCTTTGCAATCTTTAGTCGAGCGCTATGGTTGCATCGCAGGATATCCAGACAGCACTTTTCGGGGCAGACAAGCCACTAGTCGCTATGAATTTGCCGCAGGGCTTAACGCTTGCCTCGATAAAATCAACGAAATCATCAGCGCAGGGCTAGCTGATAAGGTCAGCCAAGAAGACCTTGCCACTTTACAAAAGCTACAAGAAGAATTTGCGACAGAACTGGCGACATTGCGCGGTCGAGTCGATGCCCTTGACGCAAAAACTGCCAAATTAGAGGCTCAGCAGTTTTCGACAACCACAAAGCTAGAAGGTCAGGTGATTATCTCTATTTCGGGAGGCGGATCGGGAACATCTGAGCTATTTAGTCCTAATAATCAACTCACAGGTAATGCAGGAACTGCGAATACTACGGTAATTAGCCGCGTTCGCCTTAATTTGAATACTAGCTTCACAGGTGAAGATCTGTTAATCACTCGACTTGAAGCAGGTAATGGTGGCACTAACCTCAGTAATTCCCTTGATGGCGGTGGTGACGTTTTTGCTGGTTTCGCGGGTTTTGCGGGTAGTTCTAGCCTCGACTATAGTGGTGCAGAGAATACCTTTTCCCTCGGCAGATTGCGCTACGACTTCCCCATCGGTAAAGACATTCGTGCTTCCATTGGGGCGGCGATGTCTTTGAATGATCACCTTGATGCCAATAGTTTTGCTAATGACGAATCTGCGGACTTTGCGATCGGAATGTTTATTAACAATCCTCTAATTTTGCCTGTAAACGATGGCGCGGGAGCAGTTCTCGATTGGAATATTGGGGGTAGTGCTTTCACGCTCAGGGCAGGATATGTGGCAGCCAATGCCAACAGCCCCACTAGCGACAGTGGCGCACCCAATGGCACGATCAATCAAGGGTTATTTGGCGATACCTATCAAGGTACAGTCGAGCTAGAATTTGCACCCAAAAATAGTGATGGAGACAGTCCATTTGCGGCGCGTCTGCAATACACTCGTGCGGCGGTGAATAATCTTGATTACAACATCGGCGGCTTGAATTTGGAATGGTCTTTAAGCAAGGCGATCGCCATCTTTGGTCGCTATGGATTTGGCAATATTAGCAATCGTGGAACTGACATTGCCTCCGCAATTCCTTCCTATATCAATGTAGGTACGACTGGCGACTCGATCAATCCGCAAACATGGTCAGCAGGGCTAGCTTTTCCTGATTTGTTTAAAGAGGGAGCAATGGGTGCGATCGCGGTTGGACAGCCTTTTGTAGAGAGCAAGGTGGGAAGTGCCACGCAAACCAATGTGGAACTGTTTTATCGGATTCCCATTTCCGACAACATCAGCATTACGCCAGATTTGCAGTTTATCTTCAACCCCAACAACAACAGCAACAACGGCACAATTACAATCGCCACTCTGCGAACTGTATTTACTTTCTAAGTAGCTAATCAAAAGAAACCAAAACCCAAAAAGCTATGGCGCACGCGCAGCGTGCGCCATAGCTTTTTGGGTTTTGCTTAAAACTAGAGAAACTTTTAAAAGTTTCTCTAGGCTATTTACAAGCTTTAATACCAAAAGAGAAAATGACATACTCCCTTCCTAGTATAAAAATACGCATTTAAAAACCAAGAATTAGCGGTGCGGCGCGAAGCGCCGCACCGCAAATCATTAAATGGGAAAGGAGTAGCTTTTTTCTATTTATAAATCAAACTATAAACAATTAAAA
>JBBQRB010000262.1:0-3523 GCA_038215315.1 Pseudanabaenales cyanobacterium | reverse complement strand
ATTACAACTCATTTTTTTGGTTTGGGTTTGCGTTTTTTTTTTGAATTGTTGGCCCCATTCCCGTTTTCCCCCAATATATATCCATCTCTAAAACCCAAAGCGGTGTGCCGCCCGCGGCGCGGGCCCCACAGCTCTTTGGGTTTTACAGATTGATTGATATGGCGTTAACAGGGCATGCGGTCACACATTGCTCACAAACAACGCAACGCGATCGCAAAAAATTGAGTTGAAATGTCTTGCTATCAAGGGTAAGGGCTTCGGTCGGGCAGACTCCAGTACATAGACCACAATCGACACAGGCTGTATCGTCAATCATAATTTCGCGCCCGTGAAGAGAAACTTCAATATCTTGCGATCGCATCCAGTCCATCGCTTCTTCGAGTTGATCGATGTCTCCAGATAGCTCTATTACCATCTTGCCAACTTTATTTGGAGCAACTTGAGCACGGATGATATTGGCAGCAATATTAAAATCTTTGGCAAGCCGATAGGTAATCGGAATGCTGATGGCGCGTTTAGGAAAGGTAAGGTTGACTCTTTTTTTCATGATTTAGACTTTTGGAAGTTTCCCGCCCTAATAAGTCAGCATTTTTTATTATGCGTGTTTGCCGTGCTTAAGGCGCAGCCAACACGTAAATTAATTTATAAAAAAGCTAACGCAAGGCTAGCTTTTTTATAAATTAGGTCAAAAGCTGATAAACTGGCGGAAAATTTTTGGTTGCTAAAGCTGACTGGCAGATAGAAATATGGGCAAAATATTTATTGCCGCAGGTCATAACGGTTTAAATTGTTCATCTCTGGCTGTAGACGAGCTGAAGGGCGGAACAGCCGAAATTGCAGAGTTGGCGGCAACTAGAGATTTATTGATTGCGGAACTGCGATCGCGCGGGATCGCGGTCGCAATTTCCAGTAGTGATTTAAATTTGGATGAGGTGATTGCTTGGATCAATGCGAGGGCAACTCCCCAAGATATTGCGATCGCCTTGAATCTAGATACAGTTAACACCAACGAATTGCGTGGAGCTACGGCTTACCACATCACGCACAACGCAATTCGCAAACGACAAGCAGAGATTTTAACCAGTGCTTTGACTAAGCGCGTACCAGAGATCCTCAATCGTGGGGCAAAAGCCGATACGATCGCCAGTGTCGGAAGTCTGAGCTTCTGTCGTCAAGTTTCTGTTCCTTCGCTGATGTTTGAGTTGCTGTTTACCAACAACTCTCAAGATCGACTGCTAATGCAAACGCGGCGGCGGGACTATGCGATCGGGCTAGCCGATGGTTTGCAAGCTTGGCTAAACGAAAACGCCGCGACCATTCCTGTATTTACCCAAAGCAGCCGCCTCGAACAAAGTAAAAATATTACTTATCCCGAAATTAATATCAATCTCAATGGTCATGGCTATGAAGAGAAGGGGATTTTGGTGTCAGGAAATGTCCTAATTCCTGCTGATTTAGTCGATCGCCTTGGTCTGGAACTTGATCGGATTCCCCTAGTCTGCCGTATGCGCTATCAAAGCATTGTCTATGTGCAGGCGATCGCTCTACGAGAACTTAATGCTTCTATCTCTTGGGATAGTGCTACCCGCACCCTGTACCTCAGAACTATTTTTGAGATTTTTGCTGGGCAAATCGATCAAATTATGCGATTAGGTCATGCTTCAGAAGTGCAGTTATTAATGTTTCTCAAAAATAATAATGAAGCGGCTCTGACTAATTATGGTGATTTACCGCGCATTTATCGCGAAGAAGCTGAAATTGAAGGTGTTAATCATGATATTGCTTTTTGCCAGATGTGTATTGAGACAGGGTTTCTACGATTTGGGAAATCGATTACGCCAGAACAAAATAATTTCGCCAGTTTAGGTGCATCGCCAAGGACAGCTGCTAATTCTCAATCAAGTCAGCAAACAGGCGCAAGTTTTGAATCGCCGCAAATAGGCGTGAGAGCGCATATCCAACATCTCAAGTGTTATGCAAGTACCGCTCCATTATTTCAAGCCGTAGTTTCCCCCAGATTCCACTTAGTAGCGAGGGGGATTGCTCCAAAAATCAGTCAATTATCTGGACGCTGGGCGATTGATCCTCTCTACGATCGCAAAATCTTGGCTCTTCTCCGCCGCCTTTACGAGTCCGCAGGAATTTTTTAAACACGAATCACGGTACGATAAAAATCGAAGACTGAGAGAATTGTATGGTGCATCAACTGCCAACTGGCGCAAAAGACTTACTCCCCCTAGACGTTGCTCAAAAGCTCTGGATCGAGAATCGTATTCAGCAAGTATTTCAGTCATGGGGCTATCAGCGCATCATTACGCCGACTGTTGAACATTTGCGATCGCTTACCGCAGGTGGAGCCGTAGATCCTGAATCGGTAATCCAATTGCATAGCAATAGCATTGATATTTTAGGATTGCGCCCTGAATTCACAGCCTCGATCGCTCGGGCTTATGCGGCGCGTCTAGGACAGAACGTGGCAACCTGCCCTCAACGACTCTATTACAATGCCAATGTATTTCGGCGTAGAGCCAATAATAGCTCTGAAGAATCCTTTCAAGCAGGAGTAGAGTTGCTAGGCGCATCGGGACTGATCGCTGATGGTGAAATCCTGATGCTCCTAGCCGCAAGTCTTGAGCGAGTGGAGCTACCAGATTGGCAAATTATCCTTGGTGATGCCAGACTGACTGGGGCGTTGCTAAGCTTACTGCCTGAGCAATATCGCACTAAAGTTCGCCGATGCCTAGCTAGTCTGGATCGGATTGCCCTGCAAGAGATGGACTTACCTGCTGATGTCAAGAGCTATGCCCTAGAAATTATCGATCTTCGCGGCAAGCCCAAAGATGTCCTAAGCCGCTTAGCTAATAGTGTCTGGACTGCGGGGCTAACGGGCGAGATTAGTTACCTGAAGTCATTAATCGATCTTTGGGAAAGCACAGGAATAACTTCAGGCGATCGACTCATCCTTGACCTCAGCTTTTTGCAAACCTTTGACTACTACACAGGAATTGTCTTTGAAGTGGCTTGTAATCACTATGTAGTTGCCCAAGGCGGACGTTATGATCGCTTGCTGGGAGTTTATCATCCACAAAACTTTAGCTATCCCAGTATTGGCTTTTGCCTCAATCTTGAAGATCTCCAACAAGCTCTACAATCACGCTTACCGCAGTCGCTCCCACCTACAAGTTGTCTTGTTGCCGCAAAAACGGTTGAGTCGATGCAAGCCGCCTTTGCCCATGCTGCCAAATTGCGTGCGGAGGCTCCCCACGAAGCGATCGAACTAGAGTTAGAGATTCGTGATGAAGAGCTTGTGCGTGATCATGCGCGATCGCGTGGCATTGCTCAAATCGCATGGGTCAATGGCGATCGCGCTGTTAGTCTAGAGATTCTTTAACAACACCAAAAAGCCAAATACGAGTTGCGGCGCGGAGCGCCGCCACACGTTTTTTGGATTTTGCTATTTGTCGAAAGAAAAAATCAAAGCGGTTTAAAAAAATTACAAAAATATAAAAATTTTTTAAAATTA
>JBBQRB010000261.1:0-3541 GCA_038215315.1 Pseudanabaenales cyanobacterium | reverse complement strand
AGAAATTCGATGACGAGGGGATCTTTGAATACATCAGATGGCTTTTGGATTATTTGACCTTGGGTGGCAAGTTGCATTAGTCCTTGTTTGTCAAGGCTTTTGGCTAGTCGCTCAAATAGCAAGCTGTTGATTTGACGTTCGAGTTCTCTTGCTGACCAGTTATTTTTTAGGGTTTTAATTTCATAGAATGCTCGTGCTTCTAGTTTTTCTACGCGCATCAATGTGCGATAGTGCGTCCATGAGAGGTTGGGATGTAGTTGTCCTGCTTGCCATGAGGGTTGAGGATCGCTCAGGTTAGGCGATTTAGCACTTGATACAGATAGGCTACGCAGTGCGTAGCCTATTTCCTGTTCAGCTAAAAGATGAGAGAAAGATAAGTAAAACTGACGCATCAATTTTAGATTTGGGTAGGAATAACCTTTCCCAAAGTCTTGTTTGAGTTGCTTTGCTAGTTTTTTAAGTAAGCTCTCTCCATATTCCGCGCGGTGCTGTCCTTGTTGTTCTTCTTCGATGATTGCGCGTCCGATGAGCCAATTGGATAGAACTTGCGCGGTGTTAACGGTACGGGCAACATTGGCGCGTGTGTTGTCGAGAATGTCGCGAATGCGATCATAAAAGCGATCGCTTGGCTGGATTTCGCTCATAGTCCTAACTCCATTTGTCCGAGTTTGGGTGGGGCTTGGGGCAGGTTTTCGATATAGAACGCTCCACCCCATCATCATAATGCGTAAAAGCTGACCCCGTGTTATAAGGCGGATCGATAAAAACACATTTTCTTTTTCCTGCAAACTCAGACTCCAACGACTCTAGAGCCAACAAATTATCCCCAAAAATCAAGCGATTATCAAAAATATCGCGATCGCTTACCCAATGTTCTGCATGATAAGTGCGATCGGAATCTTCCAATAAAATACGCGGCTCTAACTTCAGACCAACATCCTTCCCAATCCACGTTAATTCTATTCTTTGCTTTTTAGTCATAATTAAAATTGAGATAAAAGCCGATCGTACTCTTCATGCGAACCAATCCAAAACCAGATGACCACATCGCCATCCAATTGACCAACAGCGCGATAATTCTTCGTAATCCGAACTGAATAAATCGGCAATTCTGGATGTACTTTTTTAAATCGCAAACTTGGATGATTGGGATTTTGCTTAAACTGAAGATACGAATCGTTTGCTTTTTCTTGAATCTGAATTGGCAAATCATCTAAAAGCTTGCGAAATGAGGCGGTAATAATTGACTTCACGACTTCTCTGGAAATAGTTCTTGAGTTTTACCAGCACGATACTCTAGCATTGCTACTCCAGCTAGTTCTGCCAACATATTTTTAGAGCGCTCAAACGAAATATCCCATTTAACCTCATCCTCAAGCTCATCCAAAATTACCATCGCGATCGCATCTTGCTGCTCTACAGATAGATTTCTTAGCTTAGTAATCGTGCGTTCAAGTAACTCAGTCATAATTACCCTAATCCTTAAAATAGAATTGATATCCAAATTAATACTTAAATAGTCTAGCTTTTTTATTATTTTTTATTCCCAAAACTTCACAGTTAGGAGAATATCAATATCGTAGCTAAATTGCCACTGATCGGGAAATATAAATTGCAGATAATCTTCCCTGACCTCAATTAAAGCATCCTGCCAAGCACGATCAAAAGACTCCACAAAAAAACGCTTCAAACTTGGTGACTGTTGTAGAGAAATTTTTAAATGGCGACGCTACTCTCGAATCGTAATTTCCCAACCACGAAAATCATAGGCATTATCAACATACAACCGCTTCAACAATTGCGCTAACAATACCCCCAAACGACTCTCAATCTCAGCCCGATCGCGCCCCACCACGATTTCTAACTCCTCAATCAAATGCAATACATCCAAACCTTGAAAATCACCTATCCGTAAACTAGCGATCGCTTCCTCTAGCCATAAATAGGAATCGCGATCGTAAAGAAAGGGTTTAATATTGGCTTGAGTCATACTAATACCTGAATAAACGGAACTTAATGGAAGTTTCGATCTGAAATATGCCATTTAACTTCAATAACTTGAGTCTTTTTATCACTGGACATAGTGCGATCGTAAGCAATATCTTAAAGTACACAGCTTTTTTATTTAGTTGATCTGCTACCAGATTAGAGCTTTCATGCTAAACGTTTAGTATTATGAAGACTCAAAGCAAACGGTCTTAGCGATCGCTTGCTCTCTTATTCGCATATTTTCGCACATTGATTAATAAGTAATGGACACTAGATATAATCCCCAGCAGATCGAACCCAAGTGGCAAAAAGTTTGGGCAGAGCAGCAACTTGACAAGGTAAATAACGACGCAATTAGTGCAGAAACCAACAAAAAGAAATTTTATGCGCTGTCAATGTTTCCCTATCCATCGGGCGATCTGCATATGGGTCATGTCCGTAACTACACAATCACAGATGTGATTGCCCGTTACAAAAGAATGCAGGGCTATCAGGTCTTGCACCCGATGGGTTGGGATGCCTTCGGATTGCCTGCGGAAAATGCGGCGATTGATCGCAATACCCATCCCGCCAAATGGACTTATGCAAATATCGCCAATATGCGATCGCAGCTTCAACAAGTGGGCTTGTCCTACGACTGGGATCGCGAATTAGCCACCTGTTCGCCTGACTATTACAAATGGACACAATGGATCTTTTTGCAGTTTTTAGAAGCGGGTTTGGCTTATCAAAAGGAAGCCAAGGTTAACTGGGACCCAATTGATCAGACCGTAATTGCCAATGAACAGGTGGATAGTGAAGGCAGATCTTGGCGATCGGGCGCATTGGTTGAGAAACGCAAATTGCGTCAATGGTTCTTCAAAATCACCGACTATGCCGAACAGCTTTTGCAAGATTTGGACAAGCTCAAGGACTGGCCCTCTAACGTCAAAATCATGCAAGCCAACTGGATCGGCAAATCCACAGGTGCAGAACTAAGTTTTCCTATCGTTGGCAGTGACGAAAAAATTACAGTATTTACCACCCGCCCCGATACGGTTTACGGTGTGAGTTATGTTGTGCTTGCTCCTGAGCATCCTCTAGTCGAGACTTTGACCACTGCCGATCAAAAGGAATCCGTTAGCAAATTCATCGAAGAAGTCAAAAATCTTAGTGAAATTGATCGCACCTCCGATGATCGCCCTAAACGTGGCGTAGCGATGGGTGCAAGTGTGCTTAATCCATTTACAGGCAAAGAAGTTCCCATCTGGATTGCCGATTACGTTCTCTTTGAATATGGCACTGGCGCAGTCATGGGCGTTCCTGCTCACGATGTCCGTGATTTTGCCTTTGCGAAACAGTATAACCTTCCCATTCGACCTGTAATTATTCCAAACTCCCCTCCCCCCATAGGAGAGGGGCAGGGGGTGAGGGAATCCGCTTATACCGAAGCGGGAATCATGGTCAATTCAGGTGAATTTAACGGCTTAGATTCTATAACTGCGAAAACTAAAATCATTGAACTTGCGGAAGCAAACCAATGGGGAACTGCCAAAATCACCTATCGCTTGCG
>JBBQRB010000260.1:0-3551 GCA_038215315.1 Pseudanabaenales cyanobacterium | reverse complement strand
CCGATTGCTTAAAGGCTGATAAATCGGAAGCTCTTGGCGAAGAGGATGACCGTAGCTATTAATCTCTTTACGAGTGCGGGGGCGGACAGCTAGGTGGTTCACACTTCGAGGTTTGGGGAAACGTTGCAAGAGGGTGAGAATCAGCAAGCGATTTTCGCGCAGACACAAAATGAGCAAGTTGTGGTTGGTTTTGAGCATGTGGAAACCAGCAATATTTTTTTAGAATAGCGATCGCTATCTATGGTGAAATTGTAACCCAGCTTTTTGTAATCAAGTTTTGCGCTAGCATAAGCTTTAGTTAGTTTCATTTGCTCAATCTCGATTTTCTATGCCTAAGCTATCAAAACCTCCAGATCCTAACGATCCCGAATATCAAAGCCTTGAACGCAGAGTTAACTTTTATCTGCACCTTGCTATCTATTCCGCCTGTAGTACTTGTATGTGGTTTGTGCAGACGATAACTGAAGAAGTATGGCTCTGGTCAGTCTGGGTCAGCATAATCTGGGCAATATTTATTCTCGGACATGGAATTTGGGTGTTTTCAAAGGAAAAATTAGTGAAATCATGATCGGTAAAAACTTAAAAGCTGTGGCGCAGCGTGCGCCACAGCTTTTAAGTTTTTTGCTGATGAAATGGAGGTTTCAGCACTCTTTTCACATCACCTGACCAGTGCCAAAGTCGGGTTTGATATGATATAGGCTCATGGTTTTAAATATATCAAAACTAAGTTCATGGCAATGTTTGACATCCGTACCCCTTGGTCGCCCACAGCCGATCAACCCAAAGCGATCGCGCAATTAGTTGACGGGCTGCAAAAAGGAATCCGCTACCAAACCCTTCTAGGGGCAACGGGGACAGGCAAAACGATGACCGTAGCCAATGCGATCGCCAAATACCAAAAGCCGACATTAGTATTAGCCCATAACAAAACCTTAGCGGCTCAGCTTTGTAATGAGTTACGCGAATTCTTTCCCAATAACGCGGTCGAATATTTCATTAGTTACTACGATTACTATCAGCCCGAAGCTTATATTCCTGTTACGGATACTTATATTGAGAAGACTGCCTCAATTAACGATGAAATTGATATGTTGCGCCACTCGGCAACGCGATCGCTATTTGAACGCAAAGATGTAATTGTGGTCGCATCCGTAAGCTGTATCTATGGTTTAGGAATTCCAGAAGAATACCTGAAGGCTTCGATTCCCTTAGCTGTGGGTGTGGAATATGATCAAAGGGAATTGCTCAAAGCGCTAACAAATGTGCAGTACGAGCGCAATGATATCGAAATGGGGCGTGGGAAATTTCGGGTCAAAGGCGATATCTTAGAAATTGGGCCTGCCTACGAAGATCGCACTATTCGCGTAGAGTTTTTTGGCGATGAGATTGAAGCAATTCGCTATGTCGATCCTGTTACAGGTGAGATTTTACAAAGTATGGAAGCTTTGAATATCTATCCTGCAAGACATTTTGTCACCCCTGCCGATCGCCTTGAAATTGCCTGTGCAGAAATCAAAGCAGAAATGGAAGAGCGACTTGAGGAATTAACCAATGCAGGGAAGTTACTAGAAGCTCAACGTCTGGAACAGCGCACTAAATATGACTTAGAGCTATTGCAAGAAGTAGGCTTTTGTAATGGAGTAGAAAACTATTCGCGGCATTTAGCAGGTCGTCAAGCAGGTGAATCTCCTGCCTGTTTGGTAGATTATTTCCCAAAAGATGATTGGCTATTGATTGTTGATGAATCCCACGTGTCGATCCCTCAGATCAGGGGTATGTACAACGGCGATCGCGCTAGGAAGATGACATTAATTGATCACGGTTTCCGTTTACCCAGTGCGGCGGATAATCGTCCTCTCAAGGCTGATGAATTTTGGGAGATGGTCAAGCAATGCATTTTTGTTTCGGCGACTCCTGGGGATTGGGAAATGGAAGTTTCTGAGCAAATAGTTGAGCAGGTGATCAGACCGACAGGCGTAGTCGATCCTGAGATATTTGTACGTCCAACCGAAGGACAAGTTGATGATCTCTTTCATGAGATTCAATTGCGAATCAAGCAGAAAGAACGGGTGCTTATCACGACTCTAACTAAAAAAATGGCGGAGGATTTAACTACTTATTTTCAAGAAAGGAACTTGCTAGTCCGCTATCTCCATTCTGATATTAAATCGATTGAGAGGATCGAGATTCTTCAAGATTTACGGCGTGGGACTTTTGATGTCTTGGTCGGCGTAAATTTATTGAGAGAAGGTTTAGATTTACCTGAAGTGTCTCTCGTGGCGATTCTTGATGCGGATAAGGAAGGTTTTTTGAGGGCTGAGCGATCACTAATTCAGACCATCGGACGGGCAGCGAGAAATGTGGCGGGTCAGGTGATTATGTACGCTGATCGCATGACTAAGAGCATGGAAAAAGCCATTTCGGAAACGGAACGCCGCCGTTGTATTCAGACTAAATATAACGAGGATAACCAAATTACACCGCGATCGATTGTAAAGTCGATTGAAGGTAATTCAATTCTTGATTTTCTCTCAGTCTCTCGCCGCCTCAATGAGCGTCAGCTTGAGTATGTGGTCAACAATGCTAAGGAAATTCCTCTTGATGATATTCCCTCAATTATTGAGCAATTGGAAGTTCAAATGAAAGATGCGGCGAAGAAGCAAGAGTTTGAGCAGGCTGCCTCTTTTCGAGACAAGATTAAAGCTTTGCGAGATCGCTTATTAGGTAAGGCGTAAATTGAGCTTTTGTGCGATCGCCTTTTATCATAGCTATTGACATACAAGCGATCGCTACAAGATCCAAAATGCTAATTTAGATAGATAGCTCAATTTACGCGATCACATTATGTAAAGAGAAAGGATTTTATCAGCTTTAAGCAATTCAATTGTAAAGGTTAAACAGATTAACATGAGTTCGGTTAAAATTATTTAGATGTAATTCTCAAGTCTTTTGTGATCATGTCCTTGGAAAATTTTCAAACTGAAATTTCTCGCTTAGTAATGGAATCGGAGCAAATGCTGCGATCGCCACTGGAAGGCAAACCAGAAGATGCCACCAAAAGCCGTTTACTAGAGCCTTTACTAATTGCATTGGGCTATACACCCGAATGTCGCACGCCAGAGGGGAAAATCAAGAGTTTAATTCGGACAACGACATGGGTTGATTATTTACTCAAGCCCGAAGTTACTGCTAGACCTGTTCTGATGTTTGAGGCAAAAAGTCTTTGGGATAAAGATATTTGGGAAACGAATAAGCAGCAGGTTTTGGATTATTTGCGCGATTATAGTTTGGACATCGCCAATGAGCAGCCTGTATTGTGGATTATTTTATCTAATTTTCGTGAATGGTATGTATTGCGATTGCAGGATAAGAAACCATTTTGGCAGTTTAAGATTGAGGATTTGCAAAACGATCCTGAATTACGCGATCGCCTTTATAGTTGTCTAGCTAGAGAGAACTTACGAGGCAATCGTCTCGAAGCGTATTACACCGAGAATACGAGGGAAGGCTTAGGGGCGAGATTTTTGGCGGATTTGAAGATTTGGCGGGCG
>JBBQRB010000259.1:0-3688 GCA_038215315.1 Pseudanabaenales cyanobacterium | reverse complement strand
TTACACTTTATTTTACTAAAAATAAAAACCAACTATTTATGGGGGCGGGGGTTCCCGCCCAAAAATAAATTTTTTCACGGGTTTGGTTTAAAAACCAAACTGGGGGGGGGGCCCCCCCCCCCCGCCACTCTCTTTTGGGTTTACAGCTAGCTACACCTAGAGAGAATGCTGAAACAAAGCATTTAGATAGACTTTGGCGGTGCTGCGATAGCTGCGAGATGCATTGGGTGAAATACCTTGGCGATCGCTGCCATTTTGCAGTAGGAACAGGGATAGGGCGGCGGCGAAAACTCGATCTTGATCCCAATCAGGATGGGAATCTAGGTAATGCTTGAGAGTTTCGTGCAATTCTTCAGGAATCTCCGCCAAAATGCTGACGTTGTTACTCATGCTGAAACCTCAACTATTAATCAAGTTTGATAGAAAAATGCAACCACTTTCAGAGGTCGGGCTTTAATTGTGCGTTCAACTAACGTTCTTGTCAACGTAACGAAATACTAAGTAAATCGCAAAATCTCTAACCTTAACTTTGATTAATCAGCAGTTTGATTTAATTCAGTTTACATTACTTTACATTTTGACTATTTCAAAAGTTATCCCAAACGTAATCTGATCATTGATTAACTAATCCTTAACCCATATAGCGATCGCATTAAATTCCGAAAAGTTGCCTGTGGAAAACTAGTGATTATCTGTGGATAAGTTCTTGATATCTGTGGATAACTCTGTGGAAAACTTTTGTGTAGATAATTAAAAATTATTTTTTTTCTTAATATTTGGCAGGTCGTGATCCCCAAAGTGGGGCGGCAAAAAATGGCATTAACTGTCGTTTTTTGTAAGTATTGATGGAATTTAATTCAGGCAAAAAATGGCAGAAACTACCTAGTTTTAGCTCTTCTGTAACTTCAAATCATTAGTTATTCGCGATACAAAGAACCGAAGAAGTGCGTGGCGGCGCTCTGCGCTGTCACTCACTTCTTCGGTTTGAGCGCAAAGCGCTGTAAGTTTTTTAAATCCTCTGCTCTAACCAGCTTTCAGGCACAACTACCAAAGTCGTGCCTTGCCTCCTGAGAACAATCACCTGCTGATGGGCTTCAATTGATATTTTAGGGTCATCACAAACAGCTTTCCATGACACACCCTCATGCTGTACCCGACCAGATTTACCGGCGGGAATTTCTGTAATGGTGATCCCTTGACCCGCTTCGCGCAATTGCACAGAATCCTTAGGAATGAATCGACGTGACCCGAAAGCCAATAGCCCCGCAATGACCATCCACAATACTATTTGCAACGCGGGAACTGGCAAGAGCAAGGCGATCGCCGCTACTATTAAAGCCGCCAAACCCATCGCTCCAGCAATTAAAAATGTGGGCAATGGTACTAATAACTCAATTACACATAGAGCAATACCGATAATTAGCCAAATTTGGCTAGGTAGTAAACTCATAGATTACTCATTAGGCAAATTTGGTATTGCTTCTGGTTTCGCAAGGCGGCTGGTTGGTTTGGGACTATTAATTTTTACTTTTTCTAGATCAGCAGGTGAACGATCGCTTTTAGCAGCATCTCCTGCAATTGCTTTAATGATTTTGTTGCGAGCTACCTCCATTGGTGCAGGCGGTCTAGGGCGATCGCTAGACTGCTCGGTGGGGCGAGTGCGGGCTACAGCAGGGAGATTGGGAGCATTGGATAAAAGTCCACCCAAGCCATTAATCAAATTGCGAATATTGCTCCGCAGCTTGGGATCACCTGTCAACTCATCGAGATCGGCTGTGATTTTTTTGGCATTGGCAAAGGTTGCCCTTGCCGAGTCTAGAGTTTCGCGGAGTGAGGCGATCGTCGTAGAATCATTTAACTCACCTGAAACTTTACGAAGATTTGCCGAAGCTTCGGCTGCATTTTCTGATAGTTTTTGCAGATTTTCAATGAACTTACCGTCATTTAACAATGGTTTGGCGCTGGCGAGTAGAGCTTGAGCTTCTTTGGATGTGGCGGAAATACCGTCAAGGGTCTGGGCTAACTTTTCTCGATTTACTGCGATCAGTTCCTGCGTACTGTCAGCCACATTGCCCACTTTAGTCGCGGCTCCACTGATGGCATCGGCGGTATCCCCAAACTTGACTAACTGCCCTTCAAACGTTCCCACGACACGGTTTGCTGCATCCGTTAATTTCTGAACGCTTCTGGCAGTCGATTGGGCGACAAGCAGAGTCTCATTGAGATTTTCGACCAAATTTTGATCATTAATCTTGCGTAGAGTCGCACTACTATCTCTGAGCAAAGCAATAAAGCTTACCCCCCTTGTTGCTTCCATCTCGCTGCCTTGGCAAATGATCAGTTGGCTGTTGCAGTCTTTGGCAAGGGGATCGATCTGGGGATCGAACGCAACCTTATCTGCGGGTGGAAATATATCAATGTTCGTGTTTCCCAAAAATCCACCTTGATTAGTCTCGGCAATGGAGTTCTTGGGGATAACTAATTTAGGATTTTCAATACTTACTAGGGCCTCTGCACTATCGGACTTTGCCGTGAGCGCATCGACTTTACCAACTTCTACGCCTCGAAATCGTACCGATGAACCCATGCTTAACCCAGTTGCGTCGGGTAACTTGATCTTAAATGTGAACTTCGAGCTATTGAGTTGTAATCCGCGTAGCCATAGTAGAGAGCCGCCAAGAGCAGCTATACCGCCGATGATAAATAAGCCAAGCGCACCATCGCGTAAATTTTTTCGCTGCACAAGCCTCATACCTCCTTACTCAAAAGTTGAATTGGTCCTTCAGTACTGCCACTAAAAAATTGTCTGACATACGGATTATCCGCATCATCAATTGTACTCACGTTTCCTGCATAGCGCACTGATCCGCGATAAAGAACGATCAATCGATCGCTAGTACGGCGAATCGTACTGTCTTGATGGGTAACGACAATATAACTATCACAAACCTGTTGTTCTCTAAGCGATCGCATCAAGTCTTCAATGATCGTCGAAGCGACAGGATCGAGCCCTGCGGTCGGCTCATCGTAAAGGAGTACTTTTTGGGTTTTGTTTTTTGCTGTCGTCGGGTCATCCATGATCGCTCTGGCAAAGCTAACCCGTTTTCGCATCCCACCTGATAGTTGACTAGGATAGCGATCGCTAATATTTTCTAAACCCACTAGGGCAAGTTTATGCTCGACAAGTCGGTAAATTTCACGGCGCGACAGGCGGGAATGCTCGAATAGGGAAAAGCCTATATTTTCGGCAACCGTCAGCGAGTCAAACAGCGCCGCATTTTGAAACACCATGCCAATGCTCAATCCATAATTTGCCTCTTGGATGTCTTCGGTGGAGACTAAGCTGCCATTGATATAGACATCCCCTTGATCGGGGGCAAGTAGTCCACAAATTAGGCGTAAAATCGTGGACTTTCCCGTACCAGAGGGACCAATAATAGCGATCGCCTCCCCTGAATGTACGGTCAGATCGACTCCATTGAGAACCGTGTTTGTCCCAAAGGTTTTATGGACTCCGCGCAGTTCTAGTAAAGGTGTAACGACATCGCTACTATTTTTGACAGCGCTAATTGAGTTGATTGGAGATTTAGCTGGTTCCATCGGCATCTAGTAATTGATTGCAAAAATCTCGCTACACAAAAACTAACACTTTTTTAGAATCTTTTCCTAAGAATCAATTTTAAGAAAG
>JBBQRB010000258.1:0-3731 GCA_038215315.1 Pseudanabaenales cyanobacterium | reverse complement strand
GCGATCGCATTTTTTTCAAGCTGCCAACGATCATTCATATTCGTAAAGCGAACATTCAATTCGTTCATTTCATTGTCGAGGCGATCGAGGCGATCTTGCACAGCCTTGCTGCCCCTGTTGGTATAGATGATTTTGCCATCTGCTTCGACTCGTTCAGAAGTTGTTGAATCTTTATCTTTTTGTAGAGAAAATCGTTCCATTTCTAATTGTCTTAAACGTCGATCAATTTCATCTAGTTCTAATGGTCTAGAATCCATTTCCATTTTTAATTTCGCCGCCGATTCGTCTACAAGATCGATCGCCTTATCTGGTAAAAAGCGATCGGTTATATATCGGTTAGATAGCGTCGCTGCCGCCACCAGTGCCGAATCAGAAATAGTCACACCATGATGCAATTCATAACGTTCTTTCAAACCACGCAAAATCGAAATCGTATCTTCGACTGTCGGCTGATCGACTAGCACTTGCTGGAATCTGCGTTCTAAGGCTGCATCCTTCTCAATATATTGACGATATTCATCTAGAGTTGTCGCGCCAATACACCGCAATTCACCCCGCGCTAGCATTGGCTTGAGAATATTCCCTGCATCCATTGCGCCTTGCTGCGTAGCTCCAGCCCCAACGACCGTATGCAACTCATCAATAAACAGCACGATCTTTCCGTCGGAATTGAGAACTTCCTTAAGTACCGCCTTGAGCCGATCTTCAAATTCACCACGATACTTTGCCCCTGCAATCAGCGAACCCATATCAAGGCTAATAATCGTGCGATCTTTCAGTGATTCTGGCACATCCCCACGAATAATTCTCTGGGCTAAGCCCTCTGCGATCGCAGTTTTACCCACCCCCGGTTCACCAATCAGGACAGGATTATTCTTAGTCCGTCGCGATAAGACTTGAACCACGCGCCGAATTTCATCATCACGCCCAATCACAGGATCGAGTTTTCCATCCTTGGCTTGCTCGGTCAAGTCGCGCCCATATTTCTCTAGTGCCGCATATTTAGCTTCAGGATTTTGATCAGTAACAGTCTGGCTGCCCCGCAGCGCTTTAATCGTTTCTTCTAGCTTTTTGCGATCAATACTCAGATCGCGATATAGCCGTTTACCGATGCGATCATCGTCTGCCAAGCCGATCAGCATACTCTCGATCGTCATAAATTCATCGCCAAAGCTCTGACGACTTTCTTCGGCGCGATCGAGCCACACCTCCAAGTTGCGGCTCAAGTACAACTGCTCTGACCTAGCCACGCGGGGCTGTCGCCGCAAAAATTCTTCAACCTGTCGCCGCGCCCGCGCCATCGGCACTGACATTGCCGTAAAGATCGTTGTAGTCAAGCCCTCTTCCTGCTCCAATAGCGCCATCAGCAGATGCTCGACTTCGAGTTGCTGATGTTGCGATCGCCTTGCGACTTCCTGCGACTTAACGATGGCTTCCCATGCTTTTTCAGTAAATTTTTTGGGGTCGGTTGGTTGCATTGGCTTTGATTACAGGAATGTCAGGTGATAAGTTACTCCCTTGTGAATAGTTCGCCGCGCACTGCTGACTATAACTGTCGCCAGTCTTGTTAGGATATAAAACCCAAAAGAGAGAGGCGGCACTCTGCGCCGCCACCCTCTTTTGGGTTTTGATTTGTCCTCATACAAGTGGCGACGGTCATATTCACAAGGAAGTAAGACTTGTTTAAATAAGTTTACATTATTGACCGTAGGAAACAGGGGAGTGATTGGTAGCGATAACTATACTTTGTTGTCACGTAGGCGATCGCGCATTTCTTGGCGTAATAATTTGCCTGATGCATTTCTAGGCAACACGTCCCAAATAAATAGATGTTTAGGTAATTTGTAACGGGCTAAGGATTTCTGCTCGCAAAATAACCTTAGCTCTGCTAGCGTGATTAAAGATTTAGTAACAGCGATCGCCACAACTTGTTCGCCCCACTCAAGGTCTTCCAGACCGACAACACAGATATCAGCGATCGCGGGATGAGTTGATAGTATTGCTTCGATTTCGGCTGGATAAATATTTTCGCCACCACTAATGATCAAATCAGAACGGCGGCTGACCACATAGAGATAACCACCTTCATCAAGATAGCCTAAGTCCCCTGTATGCAGCCAATCATGAACATTGACATCAGTTTGACTATGCAGATAGCCAGACATGACGCTCTTCCCTTTTACTAAAATCTGTCCAATCTCGCCGATCTTAACCTCTTGAGTATGGTCTTCGCAATCAACGATTTGCAATTGATTTCCTGATAGTGGTCGCCCTGAAGAACCTGATTTACTATTCACTTCATGGGGTAGTAAAGTTGCGAATTGGGAAGCTGTTTCGGTCATGCCATAGGTTGGCATAATTGGAAGATTCAATTGTAAACAGCGATTGATTAATTCTGAATTTGCGTTTGCGCCACCCAAGAGAATTCCTCGTAAGTTGTAGAGATTTTGCCAAAGAGAATTTTCTAATAGGCGGGATAGCATGGTCGGCACAAGCGAAATCAATGTCACTTTTTCGGTAGCGATCGCCTCTAATACTTGTTGTTCGTCAAACTTCGGCAATAGTGTCAAAGCCGTGCCATTAATCACACTCCGCCAGATGATCGCCATTCCTCCAACATGAAACATCGGCAAACATAGCAACCAATTATCATTAGAACTATTCCCTATTCGCAAATTTGAGGCGATCGCACTATGCCAGTGATTACCATAGCTCAAGGGAACACCTTTGGGTTGTCCAGTAGTTCCAGAAGTATAGAAGACTCCTTGTATAGAGCTTGCTTCTATATTTTGATCTATTACAGAACTTTGATATAGGTAATGCTTCGCACTGCTTATATCAATAATTTGGACTATGGGGCTAAGCGCTTTAGCGATCGCGCTATGCTGATCATCATGAAGGAGATATTGAGATTGGCTATCCTGAATTTGAAGTTTAATCTCATGGGCAGTCAGTCGAGTATTCAAAAAAACTGCGATCGCCTTACATCGAGATACGGCATGAATGAGCATGATATATCTGGGATGATTAGCCATTAGCACCCCAACGCGATCGCCAGATTTAATTCCTAAATCTTGCAAAAAAGCAACCCATTGATTAACCTCTGTTTCTAATTGAGCAAAAGTCCAATAATCTGACTGACCATGATTAGCAATTGTTTTTATATTTTGGCAGCGATCGCTATCTGTGTCTCTACATACTGCTCTGAAAATTAATGCGGTTGAATTTGAGTTTTGTTTTACTTGTTGAGATAGCCAACTGGGAAATGTCATAAGTGCATGAGTGTTATAAGTATGTGGGCAAAAAAAACCTTAAAACCCAAAGAGCTGTAGCGCACGCTGTGCGTGCGCTACAGCTCTTTGGGTTAATTATGCTTGCCTACTTACAACAAGTACCAAACTGGCAATGCCAGTTTGGTACTTGCTATATAACACTACTAACCAATCGGAATGTTGGGATTTGAACCCAAGACCCCCACTACCCCAAAGTGGTGCGCTACCAAGCTGCGCTACATCCCGTTACATTTTAACGCTTTGCCAGCATATCATGACTGGCAACAGTTTTTCAAAATTATTATAGTTTTTATTGCATAAGTAACTAGGCAAAAGAAACCTTAAAACCCCAAAAGCTGTAGCGCACGCTCAGCGTGCGCTACAGCTTTTGGGGTTTTTGGTTTAATTATGCTTGCCTACTTACTCGCTTACTATAGCTGTCGCCAGTCTTGTTAGGAC
>JBBQRB010000257.1:0-3799 GCA_038215315.1 Pseudanabaenales cyanobacterium | reverse complement strand
TAATTAAACAATAAAAAACAACACCACGAAACTACTGCATCCGTGGGTTTTTTTTTATTATTCATTTCCTGTTAAAAATATATATGTCGCTACACCCTGCCTTGTTAAATATTCGCGGGGGGGGCGGCCGGGTGGTGTTTTTTTTGTAGTGTTAGAATGGCGCAATGAAAATAAAAAAAAAAAATAATAAAAAGCTGAATGGGGGGCGGGGCAGGATGGTGGTTGGTTTTTTGTGTTTTATTTTTTTTTATTCGACTTTATTTTTATCACTCAAAACCCAAAATATTGTGGCGGCGCTTCGCGCCGCCTCTCTCTTTTGGGTTTTACAAGTGACAATTAGATTACGCTCAATACTAAGCCCTTAAGATATGCGCCTTCAGGATGAAAAATGCTAGTGGGATGGTCAGGAGGATGGGTTAAGTGATGTAAAACTTGGATAGTTCTCCCTGACTCGATCGCCGCCGCAGTTATCGCCCCCGTAAAGTTCTCGACATTGACAACTTGCGAACAAGAGAAGGTAAACAAAACTCCACCACTTTTGATTTTAGAGAGCGCTTGCAAATTGATTCGCTTGTAAGCTTGCATTGCCGAATGTCTCGCCGACAAGCTCTTCGCAAAGGCTGGAGGATCGAGGACGATCGCATCATAATCGCGATCGCATTGTTTGAGAAAGTCAAACACATCACCCGTAAAAGAAATGTGCTTTGATTGATTCTCCGCTAGACTATTTGCCGCAATATTACGATCTGTCCATTCCATTGCTTTAACAGAACTATCAATGGAATGGACTTCTTTGGCTCCTGCGGCGATCGCATAAACAGAAAAGCCCCCCGAATAGCAAAAAGTATTTAACACCTTCTTATCGCGAGTATATTTCCCAAATAAATGCCGATTTTCTCGCTGATCCAAGAAAAACCCTGTTTTCTGTCCCTTTGCCCAGTCAACGATAAATCGATGCCCATTTTCCAATACTTCCGCGATCTCCGTAGCAGTTTCACCTATCAGTAAGCTATCTTGAGATTGAGTCTGTGACTTACGCGCAAGGGTTGCAGAGCTTTTGTCATAGACAGCCTGAAGCAAATTTGCTTGATGACGATCATAGATATCTTTCAAAATTTCGGCAATTTCCAAACGATAGCGATAAGTTCCTAACGAATGGCATTGTAAAACTGCTGTATTACCATATACATCAATAATTAGCCCCGCTAATCCGTCACCTTCAGAGTTAATCAATCGATAGCAGTTAGTTCTAGAATTATCAATTAGCCCTAAGTGTTGGCGAAGTTGAAATGCTTGATTTAAGCGATCGCGTAGTAGCTGCTGAATGGAATCAATTGGCTGAAATGAAAGCACCTTAATCGCAATGCTGCCTGTTCCCCACAGACCGATCGCCAAAAAATTACCATCTTGACCATAGGCTTCTACCAAGTCGCCATCGTTTACTTCTCCTTGTATCTTTGCGATCGCCCCTGAAAAAATCCAAGGATGAAAACGCTGAACCGCATCGACCTTTTTTCGATGAATAATCGCACGGGGCAACGATGACATAGATTGATACTTCGCTAGCAACATTTAGAACAAATAGAGGCTGCTAAACATAGCACGATTTATAGCCCTTTTTTTTGATTTATCAAAAGAGAGGATGGCGGCGCACTACGCCGCCATCCTCTCTTTTGATTTGTTCTGGTACAAGTGGCGACAGCTATAAAGCCTAATTTTGAGGTTTACTAACAACTATGCTATTCTCAAGAAGCACTCGTTATTGATAATGCCATGGCTTCCGCGGAGACTAGCTATTCACCTGAAGCCCTCAAGGCTGAACTTAATTCTAAGGGCTGTCGGATGACTCCGCAGCGTGAAGTAATTTTAAGCACGTTTCAAACCTTACCTGAAGGACAGCATCTTAGTGCCGAAGATCTGTATGAACGATTGAAAGCGCAAGGGGAAAATATCAGCCTATCCACGATCTATCGCACTGTCAAAATGATGGCGCGAATGGGTGTCTTGCGTGAGCTAGAACTTACAGAAGATCATAAACATTATGAAATCAATCAACCAAAACCACATCACCATCACCATCTAGTCTGTGTCAAGACTAATCAGGTTATAGAGTTTAAGAACGATCAGATTCTCACAATTAGTAAAAAAGTGGCTGATAAATATGGCTTTTCAGTTTTAGACTGTCAACTTACAATTATTGGGGTTAGTCCAGAAGGACAGCGTTCTATTTTCTAGACTGGAATTAAGATTTAGCAAAATCTTCTTGTGCATAGACACGAAACCGCTCTAGATCATCTTGTAGCGTGGTTTTAACAGCTTTTCCTAAGAATAAATTGTCCATAATCTGACCGATCGCGGGGATTGCGTAAGCAATACTAAGCTTAACGATAGTTGAATTATTGGGACGACCATAAAAGCGCACTGCTCCACGATTTGGCAAACCGCCAATCGACTCCCATTGAATGATTTGATTAGGAATTTGTTTAAGAATTCGAGATTTCCAAGTAAAAGTGAAACCGTTAGTACCAAGTCGCCAAGCTGATATCTCAGGGTCGTCTGTAACCACTACTGAGTCGATCCACTTCATCCAACGTGGCATTGCTTCCAAGTCTGACCACAACGACCATGCATATTCCACGGGAATAGCCACTTCAGTTTGGACGGTATGTTCTAGCCAATCACTCATTGGGTAATCGTTTGTGTTTACAAAAGTTTAATTTAATATCTTTATTGAATATAACATTTATAGCTACTCCCTTCCCTGCATAGGACTAGACATTAAACCCAAGAAATTATCGTTGCGGCGCACCGCGCCGCAACGTCTAATCTTTCACTAGGAAGGGAGTAAAGGAGCAGATATTTGATAGCACGGCTTTGTTGCATCCTCTAATATTTGCGCCTTTAGTTCACGACAAAGCTCTAAGATGAGTACAGCTATATAATCTCTTTTACAGCAATTGCAGGGTCAAGAAGACCGCAAGAGGAATTTTGAAAGTGCTGCAAAGCAACACTTTTAAAATTTCTCTTGGATTGGATCGCAAATCGCTGTAATGAGAATACAGTGATTTAATATCAAATTTGAGATAATTCATGCTCTGTCCCTATTGTCAGCATCCCGATAGCCGTGTTCTCGAATCGCGATCGGCAGAGTCTGGCTTTAGTATTCGCCGCAGACGAGAATGCCTAAATTGTCAACGTAGATTTACTACCTACGAACGCATTGAGTATGTGCCAATTACGATCCTAAAAAGAGATGGCGCGATCGAGTCCTTTGATCGATCTAAGTTGCTTCGTGGCATGGTTCGCGCTTGCGAAAAGACTGGGGTTAGTCAAACTCAACTAGATACAATTATTGATGAGATTGAATCACAGCTACAAGTACGCGATCGCCATCAAGTCACCAGTGTCGAGATTGGCGAAATGGTGTTGCACTATTTACAAGAAATAAATGAGGTTGCCTATGTAAGATTTGCCTCTGTTTATCGACAATTTCGCGGTGTCAAAGATTTCGCTGAAGCCCTCAATCATTTCAACAGTTAAGCTACAACGCTTTGCGTTGTTATAAAACCCAGAGAAGTGTTTTATAATTCCGCGAATCGGCCCGTTTTAAAAAAATTATTTATAATTTTAAATTTTAATAGACATTTAAACAAAGTAATATAATTTATATATATTTTCTTTTTTTTTACAATAAAAATAAAAATTAATACTAAAATTTTTTTTTTTAAATCCGCCCCCCCCCCTAAAAATAAAAACACTTCTCTGGGTTTTATAACAACGCAAAGCGTTGTAGCTTAAC
>JBBQRB010000256.1:0-3893 GCA_038215315.1 Pseudanabaenales cyanobacterium | reverse complement strand
AATCACCCATCTCTTCAATTAATTGCAAGATTATCGGGCGATCGCTAGCATAAGGTACGTTCTTTAAATAATTTTCCAGATCGACTCTTGCCTCAACATAGCGCTCAAGTTGGTAGCAAATTAAACCGCGATCGCGCCATTGCGTTGGCACATCGGGATGCAACATTAGCGATCGTTCAATCGCGCCAAGAGCTTTAGCAGGCTCATGACGACGTAAATAAATTAGCTTAAGATTTGTTAGCAACCGATCAAGGATGCGCCTGACCCCCACTGGCTGAAGATATTCAGGATGGAGGGGCATCTCTTGACCATATAACTGCGTTAACTTAGCCGCACAGTCTTCAGGAAACAAGATTTCGCCCTTGTTGTAGGGATCAATAAAAATCTCTAAATCAGGATGTTGCGGACGCACAATAAAGTGTGCAGGGAAACTAATCCCATCCATCGCAAAGCCAAGGCGATCGCTAAGCAACATATAAATGATCGATAGCGATAATGGGATTCCTAGTCGGCGATCTAGTACATCATTAATAAAACTATTGCGCGGATCGTAATAGTCATGATCATTGCCACAAAACCCCTTCTCCTCAAATAAATAGCGGTTGATTTCTTGAATCACCTTGAGGGGGTAATGGATCTTGTCAAGCCTTGGCTGCAAATCGTTAGCCATAGCATCAAGCTTGGTTCGATAATGTCCTAGATCCATGTGAGGGTATTCTTCCCATGCGATCGCCAAAGCCCCTTCTAGTAAGTGGTTAATTGATAGATCTTGATCGGCAATATGGGTAATCTGCCAAAACTTTTGCCTTGCTGGAGATAAAGTCAACACAGTCTTCATTAATTAAGTGCATAAACTTGACCATCAAAGAGAATGCGCGTGATTCCTTTTTGGATAAGTTGAGGTCGAGTGATATAGATTAAATCGCTAGGAAATTTGATGACACGCTGATTATGATGAGAAAATCTCTTGGCGACACGATGGTTATCAAAAATGGGGATTGTTTTTGAAAGTGTCTCCTCGTTAGGAATTGCGCCAAGATCTTTAAAATCTTTGAGCGGACGAGTAATAATCTCAGCAATTCGGTCAACGACAATGTAGCAGATCATTGGCAAATCAGCGCGATCTAATGGCAATATCTCAAGGCGATCGCCAACAGCATGACCGCTACGTAAGCCCGCAAACATAGCCAGATTAGATTCAGCATCTTCGTCGTTAAAATCTAGCTCGTCTTGATCTAGATCCAGATTATCTTCATCGACAAGATCATCTTCGTCTTCATCGTCTAAATCATCATCGTCAAGCCCTTGATCATTTGTATCAAGATCATCTAGCTGTTCATCTAAATCTTCATTACTTAGGCTATCTAAACAATCTAAAGTTTCATCCATTGCGATCGCGGTTTCATCACCCTCGTCAAAACTTTGTTCAAAACTCAAGCTTTCATTATCAAAAGTCAAGGGCAAGCTGTCAGGTATCAACGCAAGCTGGCTTACCCGATAACTGCTACCAGTCACAATATTTCGTGAGCCTCTTTTACCGTCAGCTTTTTTCTGACTGACCAGTTGTCTGTATTCATCAGTTGGGATTAGCTCCTGTAGCAGTCTCAGAACTGTACTCGTACTAATGCCAAACTTCTTCGCCAAATAAGTTGTAGTCGCATCAGACTCACGATATAAGCGAAGTATCTCTTGTCTATCATCCAGCGTAAGTTTAACAGCCATTGATTTGGGATACCCCGAAACCGTATCTAAGAACCAATCAATATCTTAGCGCTTGAGCGTATAGGTTAGAGTTTTCAGGAATAAGTTTTAAAAAAAACTGCAACACAAGAAGTTTTACAGTTGCCGTCATTTGTTTCTTGATTGAGCCTTACATTATTTTGCGCTAAGACCTAAGAGACTTTTCAAAAATGTTCTCTACAGCAATTCTTGAGCAGACAAATCACAAGTATTACTGTTATTGGCTCTCTAGCTTACTCTCTTCCCAGTGAAAGCTTCGCGCCGCACCGCGAAGCTTTCACTGGGAAGAGAGTATATTTCGTGGTTAGGGTATAGCTACTAATAAGACAAATCACCATGTTGTTTTGATGCTTAGAAATTCGTTAATATTTCTTTTTGGCGTGAAAGTGACATTTTGGGCTAAAAAAAGTAAAAATGAGAAATAGCAGTAAATCTTAATAGTTTTGGTTTCTTTTTGAAAAGTTAGGGGCAAAATGGCGATCGCATCGGAAAAGCAAAATAACTCGGAATCCTTTGAGCAGAAACTATGGAAGACTGCGGATAAGCTGCGAAAAAATATTGATGCGGCGGAGTATAAGCATATTGTTTTGGGTTTGATTTTTCTGAAATACATCTCGGATGCGTTTGAGGAGTTGCACCAAAAGTTGATGGCAGGTGAGGGGGATTTCGCGGGAGCCGATCCAGAGGATCGGGATAAGTACTCGTCAGAAAATGTGTTTTTTGTGCCTATAGAGTCGCGGTGGTCATATTTACAAGGGCAAGCGAAACAGCCTGATATTGGGAAAACTGTCGATCTGGCGATGGAAGCGATCGAGCGGGAGAATGCCAAGCGGTTAAAGGGAATTTTGCCCAAGGTCTACGGTCAGCAGAAGTTAGACAAAAATTCTTTGGGTGGGTTAATCGATTTGATTGGCTCGATTGTGTTGGGAGATGCTGAGGCGCAGGCGCAGGACGTTTTGGGGCGAGTTTATGAGTATTTCTTGGGTCAGTTTGCGCTGTCTGAAGGTAAGAAGGGAGGACAGTTCTATACGCCTGAAAGTATTGTTCGGTTATTGGTAGAAATCTTGAAGCCTTATAATGGGCGGGTGTTTGACCCTTGCTGTGGTTCGGGTGGGATGTTTGTTCAGAGTGAGAAGTTTGTCAAAAATCACCAAGGGCGTTTGGATAATCTCTCGATCTATGGTCAGGAGAGTAATGAGACGACTTATAAGCTATGTCGGATGAACCTTGCAATTCGGGGGATTGATGGCTCAAATATTAAATGGAATCCTGAAGGGTCTTTTCTGAATGATGCTCACAAAGATTTGAAAGCGGATTTTGTAATTGCAAATCCTCCTTTTAATGACAGTGATTGGAGCGGCGATCTATTGGCAAATGATGGGCGTTGGCAGCATGGCAAGCCGCCACAGGGTAATGCTAACTTTGCTTGGGTGCAGCATTTCCTCTATCATTTGTCGCCGACTGGTTCGGCAGGTTTTGTGTTGTCGAATGGTTCGCTGTCTTCTAATACGAGCGGTGAGGGGGATATTCGCAAGGCTTTAGTTTTGGCGGATTTGGTGGATTGTATTGTGATGTTGCCGACGCAGCTTTTTTACAATACGGGGATTCCTGCTTGCTTGTGGTTTCTCAGTCGATACAAGAACGGGAGTAAGAATCGCGATCGCAAGGGTGAGGTGTTATTTATTGATGCTTCAGAGTTGGGATTTATGAAGACTTGTAGTAGCCGTGAGTTTACGGAGTCGGAGATTAGCACGATCTCTGATACTTACCATGAGTGGAAGAGGGTGGGCGGTAGTTATGGCGATCGCAAGGGCTTTTGTAAGTCAGCAATGTTGGCGGACATTGAGAAGCATAATTTTGTGTTGACTCCAGGGCGCTATGTGGGGATTCCTGATGAGGTGGAGGATTTGGTGAGTTTTGACGATCGCATGAGTAACCTTACGATCGCTTTGGGTGAGCAGATGCGCGAGGGGCAGTTGTTGGATGAGGAGATTCGGCGGCAGTTGTTAAAGCGCCAATTCAAATCTGAAGTGCAACACCTAGAGATCTTGTCATAAGTGACTCATAAGGATATTCTGATATTTATCATAATGATAAGGATATCCTCATGAACTATACACATCTTACCATTTCAGAGCGAGCAGAGATTTACA
>JBBQRB010000255.1:0-3934 GCA_038215315.1 Pseudanabaenales cyanobacterium | reverse complement strand
TTGGCGCTTCTCTTTCGTCGGGTTTGCTTCGCTTTCGCTCCGCTCTCCCTTCAGCGCTTTACTAAGTTAGCAAGCTTGGTTTGCTTTGTCAACCCCTTTTGTGGAAATGTTTCTTGCTCGCGTTATTCCTTGATCTTGAATAGTCACAACCCGATGAAGAACAAGCCCTAAACCTATGCAACACCGCTTTAACTAATTGACAATGTAAGGAGAGGAGATTGCCTGTAATTTGCCTGAACTTACCAACGCTTGATATATAAAAGCTGCTACTTCAGCTCTTGTAGCTGTTTGATTAGGTTTTAGAAGGCTTAGGGTGGGGTAATTGACCACGATCCGATTTTCAGATGCGGCTGCAACACCGTTAAGGGCATATTTGGGAATTACACTAGCATCTGAGAAGGCTCTTAATGTTACATCAGTTGACTTAGATGGTTTGTAACCCAGCCCGTTAGATAAAGAGACGAGAATTTGGACGCGGGAAATGTTTTCGCTGGGGCGAAATGTAGTGGCAGAGTAGCCAGACATGAAACCAGTTGTAAAGGCTTTTTGAATAGCAGTGTTTGCCCAGAAAGTTGGCTTAACATCCGTAAATTTGATGCTGCTGCGTACATTAGATTTACTCATTGCTTGGCTAATGATGGCGGCAAATTGTGCTCTTGTTACAGGATCATTGGGGCGAAAGCTACCATCGGGAAAGCCTTTGATGATATCTCTAGAAGCTAGCTCCCTAATAAAAGCTTCTGCCCAATAGGTGTTAGGAACATCTTTAAATGAGACTTGAGCAACTGGTGTAGATGGTGGAGTTAATGGCGAGGTTGGTAATGTTAAATCAACTGAACCATTAATACGTTCAGGATCGGCTTGATTACCGATCGCAATAATGGTGATGCCTGAAGCGTTGTTAATGTCTGCTTGTTTATTATCTTGAAAAATATTTTGCCCAGGGCTAGCCGATGAGCCAAGATCAACTGTAGGTTGACCTTTACGATCTTTCAAAACTACTAAGCCATTTTCTTGATTATTGGCAATCAAGTTGCTGCGAAGTGACGGCATGGATAAGTTTGAGACGACTATGCCCCCTCGGTTATTGGTAATTCGATTGGAGGTGACGGTCACTTTTGAATTTTGACCGATCGCAATTCCAAAACCTGTATTGTCAAACGTGTTTGACTCGATCTTGCCTGTACTTGTACCTAATGCAGAGAGTCCGTTAGCACCATTTTGAGTAAATACATTGCCAGTGACGCTAACAGCAGAAGTTTCACCTGTTAAGAAAACTCCGTCATGCGTCGATCTTGCAAAAGTATTACTGAGGACACTGACATTTTGAGCAGATTCGAGCCAAAGAGCATAGCCTCTAGGGTTTGTATTGGTTAGGGTAATCCCTTCAATACGCGCAGAATTTTCTGCAAGCATAGCAATATTTTGACGGGCAAAAGTAGGGCTTACAAAAACGCCACCACCCAAGATGGTTACTTCTTGTCCTTGATTGGCGGGATTACCTCGCAGGGTCACACCTGATGGGATCTTAATGGGAAACTGTTCGCCAGTTTCACTGCTATAAGTGCCATTGGCAAGTTGGATAATCGATCCGCTTTGAAGCTTTCGACTGATCGCGGCTGTAATAGACTTTAAAGGCTGATCGGCAGATATTCCTGTGTTTGTATCAACTCCGTTAGGAGAGACAAAGATGACATTATTTGCTTGAGCAAGTTGAGTTGTTGTAAAGGCGATCGGGCTGTTTAATTTAAGGGAATCAGCGATCGCTGATTCATTGGGGACGATGTACTGACACATCCCGAAGGTGAACAGAATTGTCAGCTTTAAAGAAGTCCGTAAAAATGACATAAATTTATCCTCTACAATTTATCTAAGTCTCGAAGTTTTTAGTCCCGAATATATTTGGCTTGACGCGAAGTATATCCAATAGTTTCTATATGTGTCTTTGCGTAGTAGCTCTTAAACTCCACACAAATATACATCTAAGTTTTAATTTTGGTTTTGAGGTATCTGTGAGTTCACTTCCTGTTCCATCCCATATTCATTACGAGTTGTTGCTTCAGCTATTGGAGCGTCAGACTTTACCTGCGCTACATAATGAAATTAGGCAGCCACACTTAGCGGCAAAAATGAATGTCTCTAGGGAACATTTACAAGCAGCGATTATCAATCTTCGCAAAGCTTTTGCATTACAGAAGCAGGTCGAAGATTTGTGCGAATATCATGGCATCGAAGTTTCCTATCGTTGGTCTCTGAATGAGTCAGAACAAGAGATGGGCAAGTCTTTGAAAGAGATATCCTCGCCATCGCCTACAGCTCCAGCCAAAGATGCTTAAACCCTAGATCGCAATTGTGACAAAATTGTTACAATGAAGCCAAGAAAACCATTTCAATTGGTAACTACCTATGGCGCTGACTGCATTACCTACTTTTTCTCGCGAAGATTGGCAAAAGGGATATGAGTCCCTGCGTACTGAACAGTCTTATTGGATTGATGAAATTGAGGGAGAAATCCCTCTCGCGCTAGAAGGAACGCTGTTTCGCAATGGTCCAGGGCAGCTAGATATCAACGGCGAAAAGTATGGTCATCCCTTCGATGGGGATGGCATGGTTTGTGCGATCTCTTTCAAGGATGGCAAGGCACATTTTACAAACCAGTTTGTAAAGACTCGAGAGTTTTTAGCCGAGAAAAAAGCTGGAAGAGTTTTATATCGTGGAGTATTTGGCACGCAGAAAAAAGGAGGCTGGCTTAGCAATATTTTTGATTTACATAATAAAAATGTTGCTAATACTAATGTGGTGTATCAGGGCGGGAAATTACTGGCTTTATGGGAAGCGGCTCGCCCTTATGCGCTTGATCCTAAAAGCTTGGATACGTTGGGACAAGAAAGCTTTGATGGTAAATTAGCGGCGGGACAAGTTTTTACTGCCCATCCTCGTAAAGATAACTTGACTGGAGACTTGTGGGGATTTGGGGTGCAACCTGGTCCAAAGTCTACGATTTCGATTTATCAAGTGACACCTGATGGAAAATTATTAATAGAGTCTCAGGTTAAAGTTTCAGGATTTTGCTTTTTACATGATTTTGCTTATACGCCTAACTATCGTATTTTTATGCAAAATCCTGTGTCTTTCAAACCTTTACCATTTTTGCTGGGACTATCAACCGCAGGCGAATGTATCGAGCTAAAGCCAAACTCACCTAGTCAATTTTTGCTGATTGATCGTAAGGGCAATTTACAAACTATTGAAACTGATCCTTGCTTTGTTTTTCATCACTGCAATGCCTATGAGGAAGGTGATCAGATTATTTTGGATTCAGTTTGTTATTCTGACTATCCCAAGTTAGAGCCAAACACAGATTTTCGGGAAATTGATTTTGACAAAGTAATTGCGGGGCAATTATGGCGCTTTACGATTGATCCCAAGCTTAAAACTGTGAAGAAAGAGTTAATTCTAGATCGTTCCTGTGAGTTTCCTGTGGTGCATCCGCGTTGCGTGGGGCAAAAGTATCGCTACGCTTACATTGGCGCGATCGCACAAGGATCTGGTAATGCGCCCTTACAAGCGATCGCAAAAATCGATATGGAAACAGGAAAGCAAGAATTTCATAGTTTTACACCACGCGGTTTTATCGGTGAGCCAATTTTTGTACCGCGCGATCGCCATTCTGATAGTGCTGAGGATAGCGGATGGCTACTAACTCTAATTTTTGATGCTGCCCATAATCGTTCGGACTTAGTGATTTTAGATGCTCAAAATATTGCGGGTCAGCCATTAGCCAAATTACATTTAAAACATCATGTCCCCTATGGTTTGCATGGCAGTTTTACGCACGAGATATTTTAGATAGAGTTGCGGGGGGGGGGGGCCGCCCACCACAGCACCGATGGGGGGGGGGGGGGGGGGGGGGCCGCCGCCGACAATATGTGAT
>JBBQRB010000254.1:0-3965 GCA_038215315.1 Pseudanabaenales cyanobacterium | reverse complement strand
TGTAAAACCGCTAACTGAGACTCTGGCTGTTGACTGTAAGAAAAACCCCACGGTACTTGAGAAGGAATCACTGCGAGAAGCTTATCTAAACAGTATGGACTTCCATAGACTGCGATCGCTTCAAACTTATTTGCAGATAGTAATTTTTGGACTAAGCTACAGGTCAAACTATGAAGGTTAGTGCTACCCCGAAATGGGTTGCCGCGACTAAAAATTTGGATGAACACTTGATCAAAGCGATCGCATTGCAAATTTTCCAAGGTATTGCTGTCGGCAATAATCTGCCTGTACCCGTGAACTTTTGGCAGAGTTATGGTAGGCGATTGGTGGTCTAGAAAGTCTCCGCAACCTAGCATATCGTCAACAATGATTAAGTTGAGATATTTGATGACCGCACTTTGGTTATTACTTGACAAGTGCGGTATTGCAGAGGAAACACTGATTGATTTTGTAGCTATTTCCTTGGCTATGGCTAGGTTTTTGGGATTTCCAAGTTTCTGAAGATCGGGGGGATGTCCACATACCTTTTGTTTGGCTTGCCAAATTCTCGCAACGGAATCCTGTATGCGATCGCGACTGATTTCGCCAGACTCCACCGCCTTGATGATCGCTTTAATTGTGGCGATCGGATCGATGGGCATCAACAGCATATCTACGCCAGCCTTGACTGCTTGCACGGCGATCGCTTCTGGGGTACCTAGTTTTGAGACTCCCGCCATCATCAAGGCATCGGTAATGATAATTCCTTCAAAAGCTAACTGATTTCGCAGAATCCCTGTAATGATCTGTGGCGACAGGGTAGCTATATTTTGCGGATCTAGCTCTGGCACAAAAATATGTGCCGTCATAACCACATCAACACCAGCCGCGATCGCATTACGGAAAGGAGGAAACTCCACATTTTCAAACCTTTCACGATTATGAAATATCGAAGGCGTTTGTAAATGTGAGTCTACCGAAGTATCCCCATGTCCGGGGAAATGCTTTGCCGTGGTTAATACTGGATATTGCTTAGCCCCTGCAATAAATGCCCTAGTTGCCCCCATCACCTCACCGACAGTAATTCCGAAGGCGCGTACATTTATTACGGGATTTTCAGGATTATTATTAACATCCACAATCGGCGCAAGTAACCAATTAATGCCGATCGCTTGAGCTTCCTCGGCGGTTACTTGTCCCATCTCCTCAGCATATTTGGCAGATACGGATTGTAGAGCCATCGGCGGTGGAAACCATGTCGCGCCACTAAAACGCTGTCCTACACCTTCTTCGATATCTGCGGCAATCAACAATGGTACTTTTGCCCATGATTGCATTTGCTCAGTCTTTAAAGATATTTCTGGTGCTGAGCCGCCCAATAAAATGACACCACCAACTCCATACTCACCAATCAGCTCTCGCAGTGCTGCTGTGGACAGCTCCCAGTTAGGATATTGGATTTGGTGGTCATAGAGCATACCACAGGTGCGGACAACGATCATTTGCGATACTAGCTCAGTCAGGCTGAGACGCTCGATGCTCGGTAAATTGATCGGCAGCATAGTGAGTTAGGAACCTATTCTTTAAAACTCTAGGGCAAAATCTTTTCGAGTCATCGGCTGAGGAACCTCTAAACCCTCTCCCCCAATATATTTCAAGGTTTTGCCATCAATTGACAAATATACCTTAGCATCAGGCTCCAGACTAGTCACTGTGTACAAAACTTGAATAATCCGTCCTTGCATAGAAGCAGAACCGCCACCTTTGGTAAATTCTGAGGATAAATTTATGCGAATGTCTCTACCTTTAGTATCTATATTCAACACTTTAGTACCCGCAGGGATGGCGCTATAGAGAGCCTCAGCAGGAGGAGCATTCGTAATCAAGGTGTCAATAGCCAAAGCGATCGCTTCGCCACTGTTTTTGGCTTTGATCGCGATTGGTACAGCAATCAATTTATTGTTAGTAGACTCAATCCAATAAACCGATAACTCGCCATCAATAGCGCGATCAGGTGTGGATTGAGTAACTTGATTGACAGATGTGGGCGCGGCAGAAGGATTAATAGGTTGATTAGTCAAACTACCATTAATCAACACTGCGGTTGCAGAGCCGCCAACGACTGCTGCCGCTACTAATCCAATCCAAGTACTTTTACTTAAAGCAGGAATTTTCATGTTTTCACTCTTTTTTGTTAATGACTAAGTTTATCTTTTAATATTTCCTGTTGCATAGCTGTCGCCAAATGTAAAAAATCAAGAACCAAGAGACGAGTTGCGGCGCGAAGTGCCGCAACTCGTTTCTTAGTTGTGACTGACTACTGCTCTAAAAGGCTTTCCCAGACTATTTAGGATTTCTATGTATGACGTAAAAATTGTAATTTATGTCCTTAATTCGTTAATTCTCTCTATAAATTGCTTAACTTTTAATAAATCTTTATTTCCTGCGGAACTCTCTACCCCGCTTGACACGTCTACACCATCAGGGCAGGTCATCGCGATCGCTTGAGAAATATTCTCAGGGGTGAGTCCTCCTGCTAACCACCAAGGAATATCGAGCTTAAAGTTTTGTAATATCTGCCAATCTAGGGTTTGGCCAGTGCCGCCTGCCATTTGTGGATCATAAGCATCTAACAAAATCGCGTCTACTACCTTATTAAAGGTTTGAGCTTGGGTAAGTCCATCTTGGTCTTTTACTCGCAGCGCTTTGATTAGTTTGATTGGCAAATTTCCCTGATTATTAGTCCGTTCTAAATTTACTCTTAGTTGCTGACAAAACTCTGGAGATTCATCTCCATGTAGTTGTACGCCATTTAGTCCGCTTTGTCTCACGGTTTGGCAGATCTCATCAATGCTGGCTTTGAGGAAAACGCCAATCAGATCCAAGTCAGGCTTGACGGGCGAATCAGTTCGCATAATGGCTAAACTAGAAGTAATCTGGGCGATCGCTTCTACGCTGACATACCTCGGTGAAGCAGGTACACAAATAAAACCGAGAGCAGATGCTCCGAGCTGGGCAATCGCTTGTGCTTGCTCAGATTTAGTCAGTCCACAAATTTTGATATACATCCAATAGTACAAATTCCTGTGACGAGTAATTCATCCTATCCAATAATTGCAACTACTAAAATGCCCTCCCATCTAAAAACAGCCCAACGCTCAGCCGCCTTCCTCACTCTAGCCATTTTCTGCTGCATCCCATCTCTACCTGCTTCAGCATCATTATTTGACGGGCCAGTTGATCGCTTGCCATCGATTCAGCGAGATTCTTTACGCGATGGGCAAACTGTGGTTACTGGAGATAACGGCAAGTATGTGGCAAAGGTGCTAGTCACGGCAAATCCTGAAACAGTGTGGAAAGTTCTGACAGACTATGCCAATCTTTCTAAGTTTATTCCCAACATGACTTCTAGTAAAATCCTAGAAAACAAAGGCGATCGCAAAGTTATTGAGCAGGTTGATTCACGTCAGGTCTTTGTGGTTTCGATTGTTTCACGTACCAAATTAGCAATTCAAGAAACCAATCTTAAGCAAATTGATTTTCGTCTCATTGATGGGGATCTCGCAAAGATGGAGGGATATTGGAAAATGGAGCCTGTATCGACAGTGCCACGCCGTCCACCAACCCAAATTTTGATCACATATGCTGTCAATGCTCAGCCTAATAGCTCAACTCCTTCTGATGCTTTTTACACCATTTTCAAAGAAGCTCTAGGTGAAACCCTACAAGCAATTAAGCAGGAAGTTAAGAAGAGAAATAGCTAAGCTACAGCGCTTTGCGCTTTTGTAAAACCCAGAGAGATTTTTGAAAGTGCCGCGGAGCGGCACTTTCAAAAATCTCTCTATCCCTCTTAAAGCCTCAATAGGCTGTAAGACAATTTGCGTTGATAATAGGCGCAAATTTGGGGAAGTCCTGTCTTGCAAAGGTTTGACTAAAAAAATCAACGGTCTGAGTAAATTTGTAAATCCCTAGCTAATGCATTTAAG
>JBBQRB010000253.1:0-3973 GCA_038215315.1 Pseudanabaenales cyanobacterium | reverse complement strand
AATATTTGCAAATCAAGTTTTTTCGATCAATTCACCTTGCAAATACTTATGGATGATCTCTTGAGCAAAGCCAGATACAGATTTACCAAGTTGATTAGCCAAGCCGTAAATGCGATCGGCATTAGCAACACTTACCCAATTATCATTTTCGATACTTGCCAATAACTTTTTCTCCTCTTTATCTAATTTAAGAGCAGCCGTAAGTTCATTAATATTCATATTATCAAAATCTAAATTTTGCATAGTTGTTAATCTCCTAAGTATCTTTTTCTCATTTTTCGACTAGGGAAGATAGTCTTTAGAAAAATTATTGAATCACTCTCAATGTAAGGTACACAATATATATCAGTAGGCAAGCATAATTAAACCCAAAACCCAAAAAGCTGTAGCGCACGCGCAGCGTGCACTACAGCTTTTTGGGTTTTAAGGTTTCTTTTGCCTAGTTACTTAAAACAAGGGGCTTAAGCCCCTTGTCTGAATCTAATTACTCAATCCCATCAAGAGGCGCAAAGCCTTGACGCTGAGTGTTCTCGGTGATTGACCTTGGCTCTAAGAACTGCAATAGATAATCGCGTCCGCCAGCTTTGGAACCGATACCGCTAAGCTTGAAACCACCAAAGGGTTGGCGGTCTACCAATGCGCCTGTGATGCCGCGATTAATGTAGAGATTACCCACTTCAAACTCACGATAAGCCCGTTCAATATGAGAAGGAGTGCGCGAATATAAGCCGCCAGTAAGCGCGAAGTTTGTGCCATTAGCGATCGCCATTGCCTCATCAAAACTCTGCGCCTTAATTACCGCCAACACGGGACCAAAAATTTCTTCTTGGGCGATCGCACTGTCAGGATCGACATCGCTAAAGATGGTCGGTGGCACATAGAATCCATGATTAGGAACTTCTCCTTCAAAGGCGAGTTTTGCGGTTTCTTTCCCTTTGGTGATGTAGTTGAGAATGTTCTGCTGGGCGGCTCCATCGATAACGGCACTGAACTTAGTGTCAGGCAAATGGGCTTCACCAACCTTTAGCGATCGCGTGGCTTCCACAAGACGCTCTAGGAAGTTATCGTAAACGGGAGCTAGCACGATCGCACGGGAGCAAGCAGAACATTTCTGACCAGCGAACCCGAAAGTGGAATTCATCACACCGACAACGGCTTGATCGAGGTCGGCACTTTCATCAATGATGATGCCATTTTTGCCACCCATTTCGGCGATAACGCGCTTCATGTGTTTTTGCTTAGGACGCAAAATCGAAGCTTCGGTGACAATCTGACAGCCGACTTGTTGCGAACCTGTGAAGGCGATCAGATGCACATCGGGATGTTTGACGAGATGAGCGCCGACTGTAGAACCGATCGCAGGTAAAAAGTTAAATACGCCTGTGGGTAAGCCTGCGGCTTGGAGAACTTCGGCGATTTTTGCCCCAATTACCGAGGATTGCTCGGCGGGTTTGAGAATCACAGTATTACCTGCGGCGAGAGCTGCCACACTCATACCCAAGGCGATCGCAAAGGGAAAGTTCCAAGGCGAAATCACTACCACAACGCCGCGAGGCTGATAGATATAAGTATTATCTTCTCCAGGCAGATTGCGTTGTACTCCTGATTCAATTCGTTCCATTTCCTTAGCATAATAACGGCAGAAATCGATTGCTTCAGATACTTCGCCATCACATTCGCGGATGGGTTTAGCAACTTCCCAACAAATCCATGCAATTAGTTCTTCGCGCCTCTCTTCCATGATGTCCGCAGCTTCACGGAGCATATCGCCCCGTTGTTTGGCGCTGAGTTTTTTCCATGAGGCAAAGGCGGATTTTGCCGATTTGACGGCTTCTTCGGCTTGGTCAATGCTGGCTAAACCGATTTTGCCGACTACTTGCAAGGAGTTGGCTGGATTGATCGATTCCACATAGTTATCGGTTGGGACAGGTTGACCGTTAATGATTGGTAGATATGTTTTACCAAATTGATTGTGAACCTGTTGCAAAGCGGTTTGAGCAGCTTCACGTTCTTTATCAATCGCATAGTCGCGATCGCTAGAATTGATAAAGTCATCAAAAATATTCAGAACAGGTGCGCCATTATAATTTAGATCCCGTTCCGTCATCACTGGACTAGCGATTAATTTACTAACATCACTACCTTCTCCACTAATCCGCAAAAAGGAACTGTTTGCCGTATTTTCTAGCAAACGACGAATTAGATAAGACATCCCAGGAATGAGTTCGCCGAAGGGACAATACACGCGCACTCGATAACCCATATCCGCGATCGCCTTGGCAAACTTGTCACCCATACCATAGAGACATTGGGCTTCAAAGGCGCGACTGGGGATATTAAGCGTTTGCACAATCGCGATCGCCTTAGCCAGCGATCGGGCGTTATGACTGCCAATTGCTGCATAGAGATATTGATGATTTTCTAATAGAATCTGAATTAAGCGCTCATAGTTGGCATCGGTGGAAACTTTATCGGAGAAGACTGGTAAAGCCCAACCCTGCTGATAGGAACGAATGGTTTCCCGATCCCAATAGGCTCCCTTGACTAGGCGCACAGTCACAGGATTACCGCGCAACTTTGCCCATTCCACCAGTTCTCGCAAGTCCTGCTCACTGTCGCGTAAGTAGCCTTGCAAAGTAATTCCTACGTCGGTGCGATCGCGAAATTCTGGTTCTATTAAGACTTGCTTGAGAATTTGCAATGTGAGGGATTTAAACTCATACTGCTCCATATCAAAATGGATACCACAACCTAGTTCTTTAGCTTTACGCAAAAGAATTCTGGCAGGTTCACTGACTTTCTCCGTCGTTTTTACTGGATCTAAGGGATCGAATTGGGAATAAAAGGCACTAAGTTTCACAGAAACTTGCACCCGCTTAAGTTGTTCTCCATCAGCTCTATCAATCTGATCGATCAAGCCCCAAGCTTTTGCCTTGTTGGACAAATCTTCCATCATCGCAATATAGCGATTGAGATATTCACCTGCTTCTACTTCACTAATTACGGCTTCACCCAGCAAATCCATCGTAAAGCCAAAGCGATCGCGCCTTAGTTTCTCAATCGATTTAGTCGCCTCCGACAAGTTCTCGCCGCAAATGTAGCGTTTCGCAAGAGTCGCTACAGAGGTTGATAATGTTGTTGCTGCTACCGTTGCAGGAATCGAGTTGGGATTATCAGTACTAAAATTTAACAAACTACGTAAAGCAGGAACATCTACAGCATTACTCGCTAGATATTCGTGCATATGGCTGGCAATTTCAGATTTACTTTGCAAAGCAGGCAAACAATCGATTAATCTGAATAACTGCACTCGTAAACCTTCATTTTCCATTGTCCAAGCCATCAGCTTGTCATCAAGGCGCAATTCATCTTTAAGTTGCGATAGTTTTGCCCAAAGTGAACTCTTATCAGTTCCACTTAAAATCTTCTTGGTGAGTTCCTGTGTCTTTGCTTCGTACTTCGATACATCGAGATCGGAAACTAAACTTGTCTGCTGCAATTGACTAACCACTACTTTTATCCATAAACCTTGCGATCTATTAGTATAGCCAGTAACTATCCTTGAGCTATTTCAGGCTGATAACGCCAAATTTGGACATATATGAGCGTTAATTAGCGCTATCTATAGATTGTTAGCGATCGCTATGGCTAAAATTTTAGATTGAATTGTTAGCAAGTCATGACAAAATTTCTCTCGTATAGCTGTCACCAAATGTACTACTCCCTTCCCAGCATAAAAATACGCATTTAAAAACCAATAATTAGCGGTGGGGGGGGCAGCGCCCCCCCCCCAATATATAAAAGGGGGGGGGGCCAAAAAAAAAAAAAAAAACAAAAAAAATTGTCCGCCCCTTTCTTCCCTAATTTTTTTTTTTTTTTTTTTTTTTTATTTCCCCCCACCCCTTTAATTTTTTGGGGGGGGGCCGCCCGCCCCCCCACCGCTAATTATTGGTTTTTAAATGCGTATTTTTAT
>JBBQRB010000252.1:0-3993 GCA_038215315.1 Pseudanabaenales cyanobacterium | reverse complement strand
AGTGGTGGGGGGGGGGGGGGGGGGGGGGCCCAGCAAGAATTAGCAAGGTGTTAGGGTATGTATTGGATATTTTTTTTTTTTTTTTTATTTTGTGTTTAGTTTTGAAAAAAAAATAAACAAAGTATTATAAATAAATATAATTATAAAAAATATAAAATTCCATGATTTCTGCGCGCCGCGCTCCCCCCCCCACCACTAATCTTTCACTGGGAAAGGAGTATTTGATGGTTAATTTAGCATTTATTTTGTTAGCAGTCTGTTCTGGAGGTTACAGCAACGATAGCCATAGGTTAAGATCTGCTTATCTATTTCTACTAAACAGAATTTCATGGTTGTACTTGCACCTGTCTCAACAGAATTAACTGGCATCGCTCAAAAGTTTGCTACATTGCGATCGCTGATGGCTAAACATAAATTGGATGTTTATTTTGTACCTTCAGCCGACGAGCATCTCAATGAATACTTGCCAGAGGCAAAACAGCGCCGCCAGTGGATTAGTGGGTTTACTGGTTCTGCTGGTGACTTTTTGATTAGCACCGATCAAGCTTGGGTATTTGTGGATTCTCGCTATTATGAACAGGCTGATATGGAAGTTGAGGCAAATCTTCAGAAGGTTTGCAAAGTTGGTTTAGAAGATCATCAAACAGTGGAAGAGGTCTTAGAAGAATTAGGACAAAAAGCATCCCAGCAACTCCAAACCTTGCGACTAGGTATTGATCCCTTCACAATTACGGTTGCCCAATATCGCCGTCTATCTGAACGATTGAATGCTAATGGAATCGAGATTGTGTCAATCACAGAAAATCTTATCGACGTTGTGCGATCGCACAGCCCTTGGGTAGAAGCAAATCCGATGACTCCCTTTGGCAATCAAGCCGTGATTAGTCTTCCTGACACGCTCACTGGGGAATCGCTAAATAAGAAACTGGAGCGCGTTCGTGAGGCAATGGATAAGAAGAAATCCACTGTCCTGCCTGTGACTAAGCTAGACCAGATTGCATGGCTTTACAATTTGCGTGGTCGTGATGTCGATTGTAACCCTGTCTTCATCAGTTATGCGATCATCACGAAAACTGAAGCCTACCTATTCACAAACACCTATCGCATCGATCAATCTGTGCGCCAAGCCTTAGCTGGGCAAGTGCAAATTCGGGAGTATGACCAGTATGTGCCAACCCTGCGATCGCTAATTTTAGATTCTCAAACTAATCAAAAGGTATTAGTAGCGATCGCCCAAACGACCTATGGAACCTACTTGCAGCTTCAAGAAGTTAATGCAAAGATCCAAGAAGCAGAGCATCCTGTTGAGAATTTTAAATCCCATAAAAATAATGTCGAAATTGCTCAAATGCAGCAGGCTAATCTCAAGGCTAGCTGGGCAAAGACCATGACTTTAAAATGGATTGAAGAACAGATTGACGCGGGAAATTCAATTAGTGAACGTGATGTTGCTAATAAAATTGAAGGCTTATACAAACAACAGGAAGGCTTTTATGACCTCAGTTTCCCCACGATCGCAGGTGCTGGGGCAAATGGCTCAATTGTGCATTACGGCAACCCAAGCCATGAATTTAAACTGATCAAGGGAGATTTATTACTGTTAGATTCTGGAGCGCAGTTTTATGGAGGTACGACCGATGATACGCGCGCGATCAGCATTGGCAGTCCCACTGACGAACAACGCGATCGCTACACAGAGGTTCTCAAGTCACATATTAATTGTGCCATGCAAAAGTTTCCTAAAGGCACAACTGGCAGTCAAATAGATGGAATTGCCCGTTCCTCTTTATGGCAGAGCGGACTTGATTATGGGCATGGTACTGGGCATGGTGTGGGCGTATTTTTAAACGTCCATGAGGGTCCCAATGGTATCAGCAAGCGAGTCAATCAAACTATTGATGTTGGTACTATCAACAGCATTGAGCCTGGCTACTACCAACCCAAATGGGGAGGTATTCGTCTAGAAAATCTTTATTTTGTAAAAGAAATCCCTAAAGAACCCCAAGAAGTAACTGCTTCTCAAGACTCAAATTCTACACCTTGGTACGAGTTTGAATCCTTGACTTATATCCCCTTTGACAAGAAGTTAATTGATCGCGCTAAACTCAACCCTGCTCAAGTTGAATGGCTAGAGGGATATTACGCAAAGGTAATTGAGAAACTGTCGCCAATGTTGAACAACGAAGAGACAATTTGGCTAAAGCAAGCCTGCAAGTAGATAAGCAAAACCTCAAAGATCTGTGGCGATCGCCACAGATCTTTGGAGTTTACTCTATTAAACCTTGGTGTTGGTAAAGCTTTCAAATAAATCGAGATAATTTTTTGCCTTACTTGTCCAACTATGCTGTTCAGCGATCGCTCTTGCCGACTGCCCCATTTCCTCTCTCAAGCTTCGATCAGAAAATAGCTTTTTTAAAGCATCCGTTAAAGCCAATATATCTTCTGAATCAGGCAAAATAATTCCGCATTCAGGTGTGACAATATCAGAAACTCCAGAAGCTTTAGAAATAATCACAGGTAAACCCGAAGCCATCGCTTCTGTAACTACCATTCCAAAGGGTTCGTATCGGGAGGGAAATACGAAAAAGTCCACTACTTGCATGATTTTCGCCATGTCAGATCGATATCCTAAGAAATGAACTCGTTCTTCTAATTTCAATGATTTCGCTAGCTGCGGATAGGGACTTTTTTCGAGGTTGCCTATTACTGCCAGATGCAGATCAGGCACATTGACCATAGCTTTTAGCACAGAATCTAAATTCTTGCGATTGGTCTTATCGCCTACAAATAGAGCTAAATTAACTTTTTCTGGCAATCCAAATTGATTGCGATCTTGAGCTTCAATCTGAATAGGAGTAAATTCGTTCACATCAACTCCATTCAGGATTACTTTAATTCGCTCTGTTGATATGCCAATTCCGATTATTTCTTTTTTAATTGTGTCTGATACTGCTACTAATATTTTTGCTTTCTTAAGGGCTAGTCTCTCCCAGTAAGCATTTAGGGCAGTATATAGCCACTGATATATTCCATATAAGTTTTGATTTACTCGCGATGTATGGAATGGCGACTTTAACCAAGCACTATGCACAAAATGAACTACATTCACATCAGACTTCCCTGAAGTTGCGGCTCCGCAGGAAACGACTATATCAAATTCGTGACGATGTTTCCTGAGCCAGCGATCGCTCTGCTGAGCAAATACAAAACCTCGCATCAACTCAGTTGGCACTTTCTCAACTACAAAATAGACACAGTTGACTAATTTCTGTTGAGATATCTCGTCAACTGCCTTTCTGACTACCAAAGTCACCTGATGTCCGCGTTGAATTGCTTCTTTAACAATTTCATAATTGACCCTAGCTTGACCATCTCCTTTCCTAACACTAGAGGTGACAATACATATTTTCATGAATTTTTTATTTAAGTATTATTTAATTAATAATCGCCATTATCATCTAAACCCACAAGATTTAATGGATATTTTTCCTTTGTACTTGTCACAGGTTGCATAGTTGTCTATCGCTTTCGGACACGTTGGGGTTGTTGGTGAGGTAAGGACGCAGCCAATTGCAAGCTTCAGTAATAGCGAACTCTGGATCGATATCCCATAATTTGATAGTGTTGTCATCACTGCCAGAAGCAATGGTTTTGCTATCAGGTGAAAAGGCAACGCTCCTAACCCAATTGCTATGCCCCGATAGCGTCCGCAGTTCTTTTCCTTCTAAATTCCATAACTTGATCGTGTTGTCAGGACTGCCAGATGCAACGGTCTTGCCATCAGTTGAGAAGGCAACGCTCCAAACCCCATCGCTATGCCCCGTGAATGTCCGCAGTTCTTTTCCTTCCAAATTCCATAACTTGATCGTGTTGTCATGACTGCCAGATGCAATGGTCTTGCCATCAGGTGAGAAGGCAACGCTCCTAACCGCATAGCTATGCCCCGTGAATGTCCGCAGTTCTTTTCCTTCCAAATCCCATAACTTGATCGTC
>JBBQRB010000251.1:0-4010 GCA_038215315.1 Pseudanabaenales cyanobacterium | reverse complement strand
GCCCTTGCTTGAGGGTGTTGATTATGATGGGCGATCGCGCTAAGATAAAATTATGAACAAGCTTTAACAAAATAAGAGCCGCAATGTTTACACAATTACGCATCCAAAATTTTAAGTCATGGGCAGATACAGGGGAGTTTCAGATGGCTTCTTTGACTGGCTTTTTTGGTACGAATAGTTCTGGCAAAACGGCGATCTTGCAGTTTTTATTAATGCTTAAGCAAACTGTCGAATCAAGCGATCGTAATCGTATTTTGCATCTTGGCGGCGATCAATATAGCTATGTCGATCTAGGCACTACATACGATATTAGCCACAGACATCGATTGCCTGAAAAGCTTAGATTTTCACTGACTTGGAAGCCAAAACTGATTTCTCAGAAATCCTTAATAATATTTCCAGATAAAAACCAGACAAGAAATGTAGGTGTCATTAGCAGTTTAAATTACACCTATCAAAAAACACTAAAACTTGAGTCAGTAATTGATATGGATATAGATCAGATTGATATTAAGTTTTTTAAGTATTCTTTCTTGTCGAATGATAATCAATTAAATTACGTTGGGATAAGTGCAACAAAAAATGATAACAAAGAGTCAAGTTATCAATTAATTATAGAAGGAGATGTTATTCAAAATTGGAGTGCAAATTTAGATTTAGCAGCTAGTAATCTTAATCATCTTAAAAATTACGGGTTTCAATCTGTCTCAAATTCAATGATGGATCAAATTATATATAGATATCCAATAAATATTACAGAAAGCTATGAGGATCTTTTTCAAAACACTTACTATCTTGCCCCATTGAGAGAATATCCTAAAAGAACATATCAATGGTCTGGAGAAAGTCCGCAAAATGTTGGCAAATATGGTGAACTAACTGTTGCAGCACTTCTTGCTTCACGCAAACAAGATTTAGAAGTTGAGATAGCTGTGGCAAAAGCATTAAAAGAACTAGGCTTAATTGAAAATTTTCGAGTGAATAGAATTACTCCAAATCGTGGTGATTATGAAATATTGGTGCGGAAAACTCCTAACTCCGCAGAAGTGCTAATTACTGATGTTGGGTTTGGAGTTTCGCAAGTATTACCAATCTTAGTTTTGTGTTACTACGCCCCTGAAGGTGCAACCCTGATATTTGAACAACCAGAAATCCATTTACATCCCTCAGTCCAAGCAGGAATCGCTGATATATTTATCGATGTCATCAAAACCCGAAATATCCAAATCATCATCGAAAGTCATAGCGAACATTTACTCAGGCGACTGCAAAGGCGTATGGCAGAAGAAAAAGAAGGATTTACTAATGAAGATGCAGCACTTTATTTTTGCAAAATGAATAATCAAGGCGATTCCGAGTTAGTACCCCTTGAAATCGACACCTATGGCAATATTAGTAACTATCCCGAAGGATTCTTTGGTGATGAAATGGGCGATCTTGTTGCGATGACTGAAGCCGCCATCAAACGCCAAATGAATATCGGAGCGTGAGAATGTATCAAATTGTCGATACTAACGTTCTACTCGTCGCGAGTAAAAAAGCACCTCAAGCTTCTGAAATCTGTGAATTGACCTGTGAGAAATATCTTCAAGAACTTATGAATACAGGAGTTTTAGTAATTGATAGTCAATGGCTGATCATTAAAGAGTATATGAACAAAAACTCTCAGAGTGGACAGCCCCGTGCTGGTGATAAATTTCTTAAATGGGTTCTACTCAATCATACAAACCCTAATCGATGCGAAAAAGTTGTTATTACTCAAATTGCAGAAAATGATTTCGCCGAATTTCCGCGATCGCAATCTCTAGAAAAGTTTGACCCATCCGATCGCAAATTTGTTGCCGTTGCCCTAACTCATCATACAAACCCCGCGATCGCTAATGCAGTTGACTCTGATTGGCGAAATTATGAAAAAGCTTTAGCCAAATATGGAATTAAAGTCAACTTTCTCTGTCCAGAGTTAGCAACTAAATCTTAAAGCCATAAAAATAGTTGCGTGATTCTATGACTAATTTGTTTTGATTAGCTCTTGTACCCAAAACACAGTAGTCGCACTGAGAATAGCGATCGCCCATTCGATTCCATTTAACGGAACCGTTGCCATGAGTTCGCCAAACCAAGGAACTTGCACAAACATAATTTGAAATACAGCAATAAAAGAAATGCCAAGTAGTAAAGGCAAGTTGCTGAATACATTGTGACGGGCGATCGCGCAGGCATGAAAAATTTGACTAAAGCCGAGAGTCACAAAAGCCATTGATCTTGATTGCGAAAACATCGCTGCTTGTCCTTGATATTTCATCCAAAAAACTACAGAAATAGCCGTAATTGTCGCCACTACCGCTAATAAAATTCGTAAGTAATTGCTGGGGCGTAAAATAGTTTGAAAACGATGGGCTGGCTGAAATAGTAAGCTTTCGTGGATAGGTTCCAGAACCAAAGGAAAAGCCACCATTGGCGTAGCGATCGCACCAATCCAAAGCAATTGCAATGGCGGCATGGAAAACCCTGCGGCAGTATCCATCAGAGTTAGTACCGCCAGAGTAAAAGAACTAGCAGCCGTGAGGATCGCTGTCCGCTGCAATCGATCAAAAGTTGCCCGTCCTTCGAGAATGGCGATCGGTAAATAATGGAAATCCTCTTTGGGTAAAATTAATCCAGCACTATCTTGCAGTTCTTTACGACAGGTGCGATCGCAGATACCCACATCAGCAATTCTCAAGATGGGAATATCTTCAACATCATTAGCAATAACTGCGACAGCATTTTTTAACTTTTGTTGAATGTTCAATGGACGGTTTTGCCACTGACGAATTCTTTCTTGAGGTGCGTCAAAGTAACTATGCACTTCAACACCAATCACTTGACTAAAAGCTTGAGCATCATCTTCCGAAGCTCTAATTAACCCACGCCATTCAATACCCGCACGATTTAAGTTGTCAAAACTCAGCACTACATCCGACTCAATAATTGGTACTACAGTCGTCACCCTAGCGATCGCATCTAGTACCGATGGAAACCTCGCCCATATTCTCTGCTTAGCTAGATCACGCATTCCTAATAACTGCACTTGAGTTGCAAGGCGTAATAGGTTCTGAGGATAGGTACTGACAAATAGAGCCGCCGCCGTCATCGCATTAATCACAATTCCGCGCTGCCATGCAAAGGCGATCGCAGCAACTGTAACTAGCAACAGCAATCCAATCCAAACTTGGCGCAGTTGTCGAAATTCTGAATGAATTACCGAAAAAGGTTTTTCTCTTGTTAGCGCCGTTTGTTCTTGCGTAAACCGACTGGTGGCAATCACTAGCCCTTTAGCTGTCCCTGCGGAAATTTCAGTTCCCGCATAAATCATATTGCTACATTCTAGAGCAGGAGTTTTCTCCTCAAAAGTTAGATCAGCCTGTTTATGACAAATTGCCTCACCTCCCAAATTAGATTGATTTACGAGCAAATCTTCTGATGTTTCCAGTACCCGCAAATCGACATTAGGGCGATCGCCTTCAGTCAATATCACAACATCACCAATTACTAAATCCCGTGAGGGTACTTCCATTTCATCGCGATCGCGAAGCACCATAACCGAATTAGCATCTTCATGTTGACGGCTCTGCTGGCGACGATTTGGGCGATCGCCACTAACTTTTTCTCTGATTTTGACAGACCAGATTGACAGACAAATTCCAATTACACTATGCAGTCCCCCCGCTAAAATCAAAGCCCATCCTTCCGCACCATTCCACTGCAAATAGACTGCCGCACCAATTAATAGATAAGTTAGTGGATCGAGCCAAGGCTGTATAAAGATTTTGCTAATTGGTCGCGATCGCGGTAGCTTATTTGCTCCCAAATGACGCAATCTCTGACGTGCATTTACATAAGCCAGCCCTTCTATTGAAGATTCCAAAGCTGTCAATACTTGATCCACACTCATTGAGTGCCAAGGTTTTTGGATATCCGCTAGAAAATCAAATTTAGTCATCGATTACTTGGCTCGTTCTAATAACTTC
>JBBQRB010000250.1:0-4023 GCA_038215315.1 Pseudanabaenales cyanobacterium | reverse complement strand
CACTCAAAAATGTTAAAACAAAGCCAAGAGAGAGGTGCGGTGCTTTGCACCGCAACTCTAACTTGGCGTTTGCTTAAGCTATATAAGCTCCATGCTTCTATAACCATAAGTTCAGTGAAGGAAATATGTTTTCATAAATTTTATTTATACAAATTCCCCCTTCTTTTCTTTTTTTTCTCCCCTATCTTTTTTCTTACTCCCCACCCCACACCCCCCCCCCCCGCGCCCCCCCCCCCCCCCCCCAACTCTCTCTTGGCTTTGGCTACAGCTATAAAAGCTCCTTGCTTCTAATCCCATAAGTTCAGTGCAGGAATTATGTTTACCAATATTTTATTTCCTTTAAATAGAAGCGAAGAAACCAAACAAGCGATCGCCATTGCGATCGATCTAGTGCAAAAATATCAAGCGAAACTCTATGCTCTGTCTGTAATTGACACCACCATGCCAGAAAGCGATCGCGCTTCTGCCGAGACTTTAATTGCTGAAGTCGAGTCCTGTTTTGCCGAAGTCGGCATTTCTATAGCAACTAAGATTTTGGAAGGTAAGGCAGCCTTTGCAATTTGTGACTTCGCTGACGAAATCAACGCTGATTTGATTGTGATGGGTTCAAGGGGAATGAGTCTTGTCGAAGAGCATCCAGATGGTGACAGTGTTAGTCAAAAAGTAATTAACTTGTCGCCTTGTCCAGTTTTAGTGGTTCCTTAATCTAAAGCTCCAAAGAGTAATGGCAGTGCTTCGCGCCGCCATTACTCTTTGGAGTTTCCTAAAATTTGGTGCATTACTATTGCAGTCCACTCAATATCCTCTTCACCATTGGATTTGCCGAGGGTAAGCCGAATACTATTCTTTGCCTCTAATTGTGAGTATCCCATTTTCAATAAAATTGGACTTGGATCGATCGCCCCGCTACTGCAAGCTGATCCAGAGCTAATTGCAATACCCGCTAAGTTCATCTCGCGGACAAGGTGGCGACCATCGATATTTTTATGCAAGAAACTCAAGTGATTGGGCAATCGCGCTTCCCTACTTGCGCCAGTGGGAATTAAGTCAGGAATATCAGCTAGCAACGCATAGAGGCGATCGCGTAATCTGGTTAAACGACTCGATTCAGCTTCTAATTCCTGCTCGGCTAGCTCAGCCGCCAACCCAAAACCTGCGATCGCAGCTACTGACTCTGTGCCAGAACGATAGCCGCGTTCTTGACTGCCACCAAGGGTTAAGGGAATAAGCGATCGACTGGGGGAATCGCGCTGAGTAGTCAAAGGATTTAGATAAAGCGCCCCGATGCCCTGTGTGCCATAGAACTTATGAGCCGAAATAGAAAGCATATCAATTGGCAAAGACTGCACATCAATCTTCAGCTTACCGATCGCTTGAACTGCATCAGTGTGGAATAGGATATTGGCATTACGGCAAATTTGCCCCAGTTTCTCAATCGGTTGAATCGTGCCCACCTCATTTTGAGCCATGATCACCGAAACTAATACTGTGTTTGGACGAATCGCTGTCTCTAAATCTTTAGGATTAACTAGCCCTTGTCGATCCACAGCCAAATAAGTGATATCCCAGCCCCGATCTTCTAAAAATTTTGCTGGCAATCGCACCGCTGAATGTTCAACCGCCGAGACAATCATGTGCTGCGGTGTCGGATATTGTCTCGCGACTCCCATCAATACCATATTGTCCGATTCTGTGCCGCCTGAAGTGAAAATCACACCTTCAGAATCAGCATTAATCAGACTCGCTACCTGCAAACGCGATCGCTCAATTATCATGGTTGCACGTTCACCCCACCAGTGCAGACTGGAAGGATTGCCCCAATGCGATCGCATTACATCCACCATGAGGTCGATGACCTCTGGACGGGTGGGGGTAGTAGCACCATGATCTAGGTATATTTGCATTAGTCAATTTTACAGCATTTCAAAGGAGTGCCATAAGCGGGATTCTTAAAACCGCAAAGAGGTTAGCGGCGCTCCGCGCCGCCAACCTCTTTGCGGTTTATAGCTATTAAGAACCCCAAAAGATGTAGCGCACGCGCAGCGTGCGCCACATCTTTTGGAGTTCGAGAATCACTGCGTTATGCAAGTTTAAATAGTGCGATCGCATTATTTGTTGTCTGCTCTGCTAATTCTGCTAACTCCACATTACGCAACTTGGCAACGCTCTCGGCTACGTGTAACACATAGGCAGGCTCATTGCGCTTACCACGCTTGGGAACTGGTGCTAAAAATGGGCAGTCTGTCTCCACCAACAAGCGATCGCTTGGCACAATTTTGGCAGACTCGTGAAGATCGTGGGCATTTTTGAAAGTGACAACGCCACTAAAGCTGATATGCATCCCTAGATCGACAAACCACTGAGTTTCTTCGGGGTTGCCCGCCCAGCAATGCATCACGCCACGAATGGGAGACTCTGGAGATTCTGCGTTAAATTCTTGCAGCACTTCACGGGTCGCTTCAGAAGCTTCACGAGAATGAATAATCACAGGCAAATTAAGCGATCGCGCTGTTCTTAACTGTGACTTAAATGCCTCGATCTGGGCTGATTTACGATCTGACTTAAATAAATCCAAACCTGTCTCACCGATCGCCACCACTCGTTGATCGCTAATCGCTAGAGCCTTAATGCGATCGCCAACTTCTGGATTCCAACCATCTTCATTTAATTGCTTATCCAATGGATGCAATCCAACGGCAAAGCTGACTTCAGGAAATTGATTAGCGATCGCTTGGATCTGAGCAAACTCATCAGGACTCACACAGGAATGCACTAGTTTAGTTACTCCATTGCTAAGCCAGCGATCGCGAACTAGCTCAAGGTCAGACTGAAAGTCCTTGAAATTAATATGCACGTGAGTATCGACTAATTGCATACGCAGAAATACCTGACAAATTAAAATATATCTAACATCAAAATCTTCTTGATTAGCTCCTCCAAACTAGGGAAATAATCATTAATCTTCTTCGCTATCAGTATGATCATTAGTCAACTGAATCAGATGAATATGCTTATATCCTAGTTTGATTTCAAACTCATCGCCTTCAGCTAATCCCATCGACTTAGTGTAGGTAGAACCTATTACGATCTGACCATTCTTGTGCACACTGACACGAAAAGTTGGTTCACGTCCACGCCCATCTTTATTCTGCTCTGGGTTAATAGAAAATCCTCTAGCGGCAAGTACTGCCTCATAAAACTCGGTCAAATTAACTCGATCTGCGCCGTCTTTTCCACGAGTAAAGTAGCCACATTTTTTAGCTTGTTCACGCTTAGGAAGAGTGTTTAGTTCTTTTGCTCTCTGAAGTAGAGCTTTTCCTGTTAGAGGATTACTTGAGTTATCAATCATAAAATTATTTAAAACCTAAAGGTTTGAAGAATAGCAATTTCTTACTAGGATTACATACAAAAATTGTAACATTACATATTTCAATATATAGAAAATATGTATTTATTGTTTTACATTCTTAAACATATTTAACGACTCGATAGATAAAATTTTTTATGTCCTTACTATATGTAAATATCTATTTAAATACTGCTGAAAGTATTGCGAAGCAGAACTTTTAAAAGTTTTTGGTGGTAGCCAGTTAAGCATAGTGCTGTAAACGATCCATGGTCTGTAATAGATTCAAGTACGACTATTTCCTATTCTGTGAATGGTTTGAAAGCGGTGTCTGAGTATCTATAACCTATATCTACACAGCTTTACAAATAGCTGCAAATTTAAGACAGCCTAAGTTCTACATATTTTTGATACTTCTATTACCTCAATCAAATTTAGTCGCCTATAAAATTTCATAGTAATTAAAGCTATATTTCTTCACCCATATAGGTGATTTATCAGTTAAAAGGTGGTGTGGCGATCGCTATTTGTTTTCGGGCAAAGATCAAAACCTAAAAAATAGTGGCGGCGAGGAGTAGTATCGTCACTAACTTCTTGGGCTTAAGTCCTATTACACTCAGCCGCAAAGAATTTGATCAAACGAGCCATAAGAGAATTATTGAAATTGAAGGCGTTGC
>JBBQRB010000249.1:0-4028 GCA_038215315.1 Pseudanabaenales cyanobacterium | reverse complement strand
ATGGTGAATTGTGGTCAGTACCGCGATTTCTTTAGCCCTTGTCTGTACAGGTAACTGGTGTGCTGGCAAAACATTGAAGCTGCCTATCATTTAGGCATTGCGACATCTGAATCTGCGATCAAGTTACTCAAAAATTAGTTTGTCACAGGGTGTTTTATCTGAAATTACTGCTAGTATGAAAGGAGGGGAAGGTTAAAAACTGTTGAAAGTTTTTTAGGAAATAGGTATATGACATACAAGCTATTTGAAATACCATCAGAAAGTCTCATTGGTAAAGATCCGATTGGATGTTCAGATCAGTCCCTTGCTAGACAAAAACAAGCGGATTTTATGAGTGTATCCGCTCAAGAGCTATATGAAAGATTCCCAAATCTCAAGAATTGCTCTTATCTAATGTTTGCTACTCACACATTACGAGAATTAGAAGGAAATAAATCATCAAACGCAGCTAAATATTTAACCTACTACACTTTTATGGATGATCTTAATCAACCAACTGATCTTAGTGGCGCTTCTGCGGATGATGTACACAAAATGATTACATTTCTAGAGGAGCAAGTTGCTCAAGGTATAACGTCTCCTCCACCTGAAATGATTGAGCAAGTGAAATTGGCAGGAAAAGCTATTTCTAAATGGGTAGAGGGTTCTTTTAGTCTTGGCAATGATGACTTCGATGACTTTGGAGATGAATCAGGCTATTTCGTTCCCGTTCCAGTCGCTTTAGTTGCAATCATTAACACTGACACACAAATTTCAGAAGACGAAATTATTGCTGCCCAAGAAAAATTTACTGAGCTTGCTAGTCAATGGGCTAAAGATGTAGAAGATATGTCATCCACAGTTGAAATGGTCAAGCATCCTGCTTATCAAGAAATTATTAACATGGGAAAAGCGGTGATCCCATTAATGTTAAAAGATTTAAGCCAAAATCCCCTCTATTGGCTAACCGCATTACGGCAAATTACTCAAGAAAACCCTGTCCCTCCAGAACACAAGGGTAAAGTTAAGCAAATGGCGGAAGATTGGCTAAATTGGGGCAAAGAGCAAGGTTATCTTGCCTAATTACGGATGACAAAAGCAATTCACTTAGAGCTACGTTATCCCAATCTAGCGATTACCGATTACAACGTTACTAGCCCTAGATCTCAGGAATATAATTGTTTCGCTTAGGCGGCAGGAGATCAAGAGCGATGGTGGCAACCTACACCTGAAGATCAATTTTATTGGGTCGAGGGTGTGCCGATGGAAGAGACTTTATCAGCATATATACAGGCTTATCAGACATTAGGGTACGAGCCGTGTGACGATCGCACAATCGAGTCAGGATATGAAAAGATTGCATTGTATGTTAACGATGGGGGAATTCCTGTCCATGCAGCGCGACAGTTGCCGTCTGGGATGTGGACTAGCAAACTTGGCGCACTTGAGGATATTGAGCATCAGTTAGAAGGATTAACTGGCGATCGCTATGGCAAGGTTGGACAAATTTTAAAAAGAACATTGCAAAAACAAAGATTTTCTTGACTTAGATTTGAGCGCGAAGCGCTGTAAAGACTGCGATCGCGACTAAACTAGAAATAATTAGATTAACGATGGAGCCTTGTCACTGAATGGCACTTTTTACACTGCGATCGCTCCGAAAAGACTTTGGCATCAAAGAAATCCTTAAGGATGCTAGCTTTAGCCTTGATGAAGGCGACAAAGTTGGGCTGATCGGCACAAATGGATCGGGAAAGTCCACATTATTAAAGATGATCGCAGGACTAGAACATAGTGATGGCGGTGAGCTTTGGGTAAACTCTAGCGCCAAAATTATTTATCTGTCGCAGCAGCCCGACATGAATCCTGAGCATACAGTTTTAGAGCAAGTGTTTGCCGATAGTGGCGAACAAATGGCGCTGGTCAAGGAATATGAAGAAATTTCCGATAAGTTAACTCACGGACATGGCGATATGGATCGCTTGTTAGAGCAGTTGTCGCGAGTATCTGATCGCATGGATCAGACAGGCGCATGGGACTTGGAAACCAACGCCAAAATTGTGTTGACTAAGTTGGGGATCGATGACCTCGAAGTAAAAGTTGGCAGCCTGTCGGGGGGCTATCGAAAACGGATTGCGATCGCCTCAGCATTGTTATCATCTCCTGATGTTTTATTGATGGATGAGCCAACCAACCATCTTGATGCGATGTCTGTGGAATGGTTACAAAGCTATCTCAATCGCTATCGTGGCGCATTACTGCTGATTACCCATGATCGCTATTTTCTAGATCGCGTCACCAATCGTATTATTGAAATTGACCGCGGTGATTTGTATTCCTATTCGGGTAATTATTCCTATTATTTAGAGAAAAAAGCGGAAGCAGAAGAGTCGTCACAAAGCACACAACGCAAACACGCGGGACTATTGCGGCGCGAACTGGAATGGCTCAAGAAAGGTCCAAAAGCACGGAGTACCAAACAAAAGGCGAGAATAGATCGCGCCCATGCATTGCAAGCCACCGATTTTAAACAAGCCAATGCCAAAGTTGACATCACTACCGCAGGGCGGCGCATCGGTAAAAAAGTGGTGGAGCTTGATCTAGTCAGTAAATCCTATGGCGATCGCATCTTAATTAAAGACTTCTCCTATAACTTCACGCCTGACGATCGCATTGGTATCATCGGTAGTAATGGGTCAGGAAAATCCACCCTCATGAACATCGTCACAGGTCGTTTACAACCCGATGCGGGTTCTGTCGAAATCGGCACAACGATCCATTTTGGCTACTTCGATCAGCATTCTGATGATTTAGCAGAGCATGGCAATCAGCGCGTCATCGACTACCTCAAGGATGTTGCCGAACTGGTCAAAACCTCTGATGGCAGTATCATTACCGCTTCGCAAATGTTAGAGAGATTCCTCTTCCCTGGGAATACTCAATATGCACCGATCAGTAAATTATCAGGAGGTGAAAAGCGACGCTTATTTTTGCTTAAAGTGTTGATGGCGGCTCCCAATGTCTTGATCCTTGATGAACCGACTAATGATCTTGACGTACAAACCCTCGCGGTTTTAGAAGAGTATCTTGAAGAATTTAACGGCTGTGTGATTGTCGTTTCTCACGATCGCTATTTTCTAGATCGCACTGTCGAGATGGTCTTCTCCTTTGAACCAGAGGGCGAAGTGCGCTTGTATCCCGGTAACTACTCAGTTTATTTGGAATATAAAAAGGATGAGAGAGAAGAAGCGAACAACGAATCTAGTGATGCAAAAGAGCAATCTGCTAAAACTTCTCAAAAAGTGAATAATGCGAATGCGGTGATTTCTGAAGCAATTCCGCCAAAGACTGAAGCCAAGAAGCTTTCGCAACTTTCCTATAAAGAGAAGCGTGAGTATGAAGAACTGGAGGCGCAGATTCCTAAACTGGAAACTGAAAAATCTCAAGTTGAGAAAAAGCTTTATCACAATCCGCCTACTGGACATTCAGAAGTACAGAAGCTATCCGATCGCCTAGCTCAAATAACTGCTGCGATCGAAAAGTCCACTGAGCGCTGGCTCGAACTCGCTGACAGAGTTTAGCTACTTATTTCTTGGAATTTTGCTTTCAAATTACAAAAAAATAGCTGCCATGAAAAGTAACTAATTGTCTACTCAACAAATATCTAATCGCTCCCAGTTGAATTTGTTGAAGCTACGGATAGAAATACATAAAAGTCCGCCATGTAGTTACAGCAACTGATCGCCGAAATTCCCATTAAAAATGGTTTGCTAGAAAAATCTTTGGAGCAAATAAGTAACTAGGCAAAAGAAACCCAAAACCCAAAAAGCTGTAGCGCACGCGCAGCGTGCGCTACAGCTTTTTGGATTTTGGATTTAACAAAACTGGCGACAGTTATAGTTGCGGCATAACGGCAAAGTTGAGCCGCTACAGATAAATTTCAACTTTTCAAAATTTAGATTTGTGCGGTCGGCTCCAACGCATTGTTAGGCTTCTGCCTTTGGGCTATTTGCATAAGTAGTCGGAGTGCTTCGTTAACTGAGTCACTT
>JBBQRB010000248.1:0-4031 GCA_038215315.1 Pseudanabaenales cyanobacterium | reverse complement strand
TCCAATGATCGCGCCAATAGGTGCTGGAGCAACCATATCTTCAGGCAAGAAAGCACGGGAGCTAACCAGCACGAGCGTAAATAAAAATACGGCAAAAATGATAATTGGGGCGATGTACTGACGAAAGAATGGCACGATTTTAGGTGTGTAAATTATGGTTATCTTACAGTAGTTTTGGATCACCTAAATTCCCATAATTTCTTGAAAGCGCTGCAAAGCATCGCTTTCAAGAAATAAGACCCAAAAAGCTTTGGCGAACGCGCAGCGTGCGTTAAAGCTTTTTACCTAGAAAAGGAGTGGCGACAGTTCCCGCCACCACTCTTTTTCTAGATTAAGTATGTGGGCAAAAAAAACCTTAAAACCCAAAAAGCTGTAGCGCACGCTGCGCGTGCGCTACAGCTTTTTGGGTTTTGGGTTTAATTATGCCCACATACTTAATCTGTACCTCCCCATGACCAAGAAGGATTACCATTTTTGATGTCTTGCTTCAAAATTACTGTAGTTAGATTATTGGCATCACTGATTCCTGTCATATCAAGAATTAAATAAGCATTCCTATTAACAAACTGCATTCGCAAGTAGGAAAGCCCTTCAGATGGCTCATTATTAACCTTGGTGACTCTTGCGGATGCTTCGCAAGTTTGATATTTGGGCTGAAGCTGAGCTACCCAAACCGCACTAAATTTATCACTTCTATCAAGCTTAAAAGCTTTAGCTAACCATCCCAAAGGGGCTATTCCATCTCTGGTATAGCTACCTTCAGTGTAGGGGCGAGAAGTTTCTGTTAAGCGAACTTCTTTAGGGCAATTTGGTGATGCACCGCTTCTAGAATTTAGCGGATAAACGCTTAGAGTAAGCTGATTGGGAGCCGCAAAACTCGGATCGATGCTGATGAATTGGGCGATCGCGATGAACCCAGAAATAGCCAATACTTGATTGAGAAACTTTCGAGGAATGGTAATCTTTAACATTTTCATTGTTATATTCAATGGGACTTTGGGGACTTTTAAAAAACCAATTTTGAGATTTTCAGCGCCGCAGACGCTGAAAATCTCAAAATTGGTTTCAGATACTAAACCTGACAAGAATTTTGAAAGCTTTGTTTCATAGAGCTTTCAAAATTCTTGTCAGGTTTGGGTCTGAGCGCAAAGGGCTGTATATTTAGTCAATCTGAACAAATCAATTTTGGCTAAAGGCTACCATAACCTATGACTACTTCCCTTTTATCTGATTTAAAAATTCGCTTCTCTCAGGCGATCGCAGAAGTCTTTGGTGCAGAATACACTAGCTATGATCCTGCCGTTGCGCCATCTAAAGATGCCAAATTTGGCGACTATCAATGTAATGCGGCTTTAGGATTAACTAAAAAACTCAAACTGAAACCCCAAGAAATAGCGGCTAGAATAATTGAAAATTTTCTGATTGATCCTTCTGTTAATGACATCTTTGAAACTCCAACGATCGCAGGGGCTGGGTTTATTAACCTAAAGCTAAAACTTAGTTACATAGAGTCACAATTAGCGAAAATGCAAAAAAGTAATCGCTTAGCGATCGCTAAAGTCGATAAACCTGAGCGAGTCATAGTTGACTTCTCCAGTCCCAATATTGCCAAAGAAATGCACGTTGGACATTTGCGTTCAACTATTATCGGCGACAGTATTGCCCGCATTTTAGAGTTTCAAGGACATGAAGTACTGCGCTTAAATCATGTCGGCGATTGGGGAACTCAGTTTGGAATGTTGATTACCTACCTGCGTGAAGTTTATCCTGATGCGTTAACTAAAGCAGATGCGATCGCGATCGGTGACTTAGTAGAACTTTATCGTGCCGCCAAAAAACGCTTTGATGAAGATGAAAAATTCAAAGAGACTTCTCGCACTGCGGTAGTAGAACTTCAAGCAGGGGAATCTTCGGCAAAACTAGCTTGGCAATTACTTTGTGAACAGTCTCGCCGCGAGTTCCAAAAGATCTATGATGCCCTGAATATCCAATTAACAGAACGGGGTGAATCTTTCTACAATCCATACTTATCAAGTGTAATCACTGACCTCCGTGAAACAGGTTTGCTACAAGAAGATCAAGGGGCTTTATGTGTTTTTTTAGAAGGGTTTTCCAATAAAGATGGACAGCCATTGCCCCTAATTGTCCAGAAGTCTGATGGCGGCTACAACTACGCCACCACTGACCTCGCCGCCCTGCGCTATCGTATTTGCGAGGACAAAGTAACTCGAATCATTTACATAACTGATATCGGTCAATCGGGACATTTTGCCCAAGTCTTCCAAGTAGCCAATCGCGCTAATTGGATTCCTAAAACTGTGCAGACAACCCATGTTCCCTTCGGGTTGGTGATGGGTGAAGATGGCAAAAAATTTAAAACGCGATCTGGGGATACGGTAGCCCTAAAAAGCCTCCTAGAAGAAGCGATCGCCCGTGCGCGGACTGACATTGAAATCCGCAGTCCTGAAGCGTCAGAAGAATTTAAACAAGATGTTGCGGAAGCCGTGGGAATCGGAGCCGTCAAGTATGCAGATCTTGCTCAAAATCGCACTAGCAACTACATTTTTAGCTTTGACAAAATGCTGGCTTTGCAAGGAAATACTGCTCCTTATATGCTCTATGCCTATGTGCGTGTGCAGGGAATTGGGAGAAAAGGAGAGATTGACTTTGCTAGCTTAGATACTGATGCCGTGCGACTTACTACTGATCCAGAGATTACTCTGGCTAAGCATTTATTGCAATTTGCTGAAGCGATCGATGCTGTTGCTGAAGAACTCTATCCCAATCGCCTTTGTCAATATTTATTTGAATTAAGCCAAAAATTCAATCAATTTTTTGAGCAATGTCCTGTACTACAAGCGATCGAATCAGAAAAAGCTTCTCGCCTCATTCTATGTGACATCACCGCCAAAACTCTCAAATTAGGTTTAAGCCTTCTTGGTATCCGAGTTTTAGAGAGAATGTAAGTAGCAAAACAGAAGAAAACCCAAAGCTCAAAAAGATGTAGCGCACGCTGCGCGTGCGCTACATCTTTTTGGATTTTAAGGTTTCTTTTGCCCACATACTTAGTAAGTAATCTGTAAATTCACGGAAGCTTGAACCTTTTGTTCGCCACCCAAAACTGGTATGGAGTCGGCAACTTTTGCCAAGGATTCCATGCGTGGTTGTGGAGATGGATAGGCGATCGCAGATTCGCTGATCTGAATAGCCTTAATGGATTTCGAGGTAAAGCCTAAGACATCTAAAACTATTTTGGATTGAGTTTGAGCATCTTTCACTGCATCTTGCAGAGCTAGTTGCCTCGCTGTACTCAATTCTGCATCCGTAGCGATGAAACTAATCTGCTCAACCTGATTAGCCCCTGACCCAACAGCCGCATCTAGCACAGTTCCAGCTTGATCAAGTGGCACTAAAAAACTCACACTGGTCTGACCCACAAAACCTTCTTGGGTTTGACGATTATTCTCATAAACGTATTTGGGGTTGAGTTGGATAGTAGTAGTCTGTAGCTTTTCAACAGACAACTGTTGAAGTCGCGCGACGATGCTGTTGGCTTTTCTGGCGACTTCAGCCTGTGTCGCGATCGCGGTTTTCCCTTCCACTGTTACCCCTAGTTGGATTCTTGCCTTAGTGACTTTGACAAATCGTTCACCTTTGCCTGTGACAGTAAGAACTCGCTCATTTTTAGGTTGTGAGTAGGTTGCTTGGCTTTCCTGTGCTTTTACTGAAGGGGCAATTGCGGCTATGGATGGAATACAAAAAGCAATACTTAGAAAAAATGTGGTTACGTGACGCATCTAAATTGATTTCCTGATAGTTAAGTTCATGGTTTGAAGATACCACCCATCACAAATGGAAGTTCGCGCCGCAACTCGTTTCTTGGTTTTGTGTCCTTACGAGAATAAAGCCCAAGAAGTTGATGCGCACGCGCAGCGTGCGCCTCAACTTCATGGGGTTTGGTTTTTATTTTGGCTTAAAGTGAAACCAAGAGAACTTCCAAGTGTTTGGGGTGGTATCAAAATAACCTGAAC
>JBBQRB010000247.1:0-4043 GCA_038215315.1 Pseudanabaenales cyanobacterium | reverse complement strand
AGCTTTGCTGAAACTAAGCAGAATGGAATCTCTAATAAAATTGATAAGAATCTCCGTAGAGCGATTCACATTGCTATTAAAGAAGTTTCCGAAGATTTCGATGGAGGCTACCAACTCAATACCGCCATTTCCGAAATGATGAAGCTCAGCAATGCATTGCAGGATTCTGAAGATAAGAATTCCGTTACTTTCTTAGAAGGTGTGGAAACTCTTTTAAACTTACTTGCTCCCTTTGCACCTCATATTGCTGAGGAACTCTGGTCATTGATTGGACATAAAGATTCGATTCATACTCGCTCTTGGCTCACCTATGATCCCGATGCGCTCACCGTTGATGAGATTACCCTCGTCATTCAAATCAATGGTAAAGTACGCGGCAGTCTCCAAGTACCATCTAGCGCTAGCAATGACAAGCAAGCATTGGAAGAATATGCACGTAATTCTGAAGCGGCGCAGAAATATCTTGAAGGTAAAGAGATTAAAAAGGTTATTGCTGTCGTCGGAAAGTTGGTGAATTTTGTAGTTGTCTAGGCTTTGTTTTTATGCGTTACAGTAATGTGGCGCATCAGAATTATCTTTCGCCATCCTCGGATCGAGTAGCACATATTCAGATTCTGGGCTTAAATATGCTGAGATACTGAAGACTCAATCAACCTAATCTAAATTAATTTATGTCTCCCGATTATATAAAAGCTCAATTAATATTACTTATCTCTATCATTGCAGGCATCGCTTTTGTTGGCTGCATCTACGAACTATCCTATGGCGCACCCGACTTTGGCTTTGCCGTCACTTGGGCAATTTTGCTTACCAGTGCGCCGATTGGGGTCTACAGCTTTGTGAAGGCTGTGAGCCTCGCCCGTAAATCTATGCAATAAAAGTAAGTAAAAAATGGCAACGCCATTTTTTACTTACTTTTATTTTTTAAAACATAAAAATGACGACAGTTGTATTACCACAGCTTTAATTTAATTGTTGCGAAAACCAGATCGCTGCTTCTGTATTAGTCTTTGTGTCTACCATTGCCATTGTCTGCTCTAGTAAGGCGATCGCTAAATTTGGCAATACTTGAGATCTTTCACATTGTTGATAAATACCTAGTTCGTCTAATTGAAAAGCAAAAATGCGAGCAGCACGAATATCAATTACCCAATATTCCGCAACTCCTAATTCTGCATAAAGCCGTTTTTTTTCATCTAAATCAATCGCCAAGGTCGTGTCTGAAATCTCACCAACGAGATCAGGCGATCGCCACTGGTCAAGATTGATAAAACGCGATTGTCCAGCTTCCCAAACGGGAATATTCTCGCCAACATAGACCACGAAGTCGGGCGCAACCGCCCGAGTCCCTCTTTTTTCCATTTGACAGCCGCCAAAAGTACTCAGCTTAATATCAGGAAATCTGGCAGCTAAAATATACAAAATGAATGAGAACAAATCGCTAAACTTAGAGTGATTAATTCCTTCAGCGCCCATTTCTACCCACAATTGATTATTTTTAAAAAACAACTTACAGCGATCGCTACTTTGATCATCGCGTATCGCCTCATAATCTTCCCAAGTTGCATTTACCCAAGTCACTTGTTGGCATTTTTGAGCAGGTTTAACAGCTGAAATCATCTTTAGATCACCATGTTTTGCTTTGCATAGGTGGATAAATTAACCATAGTCTAATCCATAGCCTTAGTCAGCCTTGTTAGGACACAAAACTAAGAAACGAGTTGCGGCGCGAACTCGTTTCTTGGTTTTTAATTGGCGACAGCTATAACAAACTGGCGATCGCCTCTACTAAAGAACTTACAGCACTCTCATCCCAGAGTCCTTCAGACTTTCGCCCAACTAATAATTGGAAGTGCAAACTAAATGCATGAGGGTAGCCATTCACTTCAAGGCAAATATCCTCAGTCTCTAAGGTACAGCAAATTTTTTCACCATCTGACAACTCGCTTGCCATCACCTGCATCGTTTCAGCTAATTGTATGGTCAACTTACAAAAGTCTCTAAACTCTTTTTCAGTTAGTTCGATCGCCCAACTGTCTGCGCCAACTAATCCTTTGTAAATATCTACATCGGAGCGAAACCCAATCCGCCAGCCATCACCTCTAAGTAACCGCCTAGGCAAATTTTGATCTATGAAATTCAACATAACTCTCTAGACATGATAGCGGCGCTAAGCACCGCTATCACTAATCCTTTCAGTCGCTCAAAATTTCTGGCTGAGAAATTTCCTCTGACATCTCCATAATGGCGCGTAGAATTGGCTTCATCATGCGATCGTCATAGTCATCTTCTTCATAACGTCTTAATTTTGCCCGATTAGCGACCTGCACCGTAATTCGATAGCGATTAGATGAAGCATCAATCAATTCTTCAACACGACGAATAATTTGCGATGAGTCAATAGGATAACGTTTTGCCATAAGTAACCAAAGAAAACATATTTAATGAGTCTAACGCGATCTTACTCGCCTTTAACAAGGAAAATATTTTAATCAATAATTAAAACCCAAAGGAACTTTTGAAAGTTTCTCTGGGTTTTAATTCAGCGCAAAGCACTGTATGATATTTTCGCATAGCTAATTTGGGGCGGATTGTGTAAATCCATGACTGCAAAGAAAGTACTGGTAATTGACGACAGCATCATGATCCGCAAAATGGTCAAAAGCATTTTGGCGGGAAAATATGATGTTTTAGAGGCTAGTGACGGTAAATCAGGACTGGATGCTGCTAGACGCTCATTTCCTGACCTGATCTTGCTTGATTTTGTGATGCCTAAATACAACGGCTATCAGACGCTGCAAGCCATTCGCCGTGTCGAGGGTTTGCAAAAAGTCCCTGTAATTATGATTTCAGGACTAAAAGAACAAGTCACTGAGCACGTTCCTGAGCCATTTACCGAATTTGACTTTCTGGAGAAACCTTTTGAGGCAGATGTATTAGTTTCTCGAATTCAAGGATTTCTGACTCCTGAACCAGCCCATCCCGTTTCGGCTGCGTCAGCCAGATTCGCACCTGCTGCTGCCAGAGATGTGCAGCATAATGAAGAACCTAGTTTACAAACGATCCTCAATCGACTCACTGCGACCGAAACTTTACTCGTTCAAGGTATTGAGAATCTAGTTCAACGCGAGGTTGTGGCACGTTTTAATGAGCTAAATACAAGAATCGATCATCAAGATCGCGAGATCAAAACTATTAATGCTCACATTAGTCGAATCACTGAGCAAATCGAACATCAAAACAAGGGACTTATGGTGATTTTGAGAGAACTCAAGTCTCTCCAAGGTAAGTAGCATTACCACCTATTTCTCACAAACATAGTCATAGATTATGCCACAAACTATTGTGATCAAAATTGGTACGTCTAGCCTCAGTCACCCTGATTCGGGCGACCTTCAACTAGCAACGATCGCTAAATTAGTGGAGGCAGTTATACATTTGCGTCGCGAGGGACACCATGTTGTTTTGGTCTCTTCTGGAGCAGTGGGGATCGGTTGCGGACGACTAGGGCTTAAGCATCGTCCCAGCAAAATCTCCAAAAAACAGGCTGTTGCCGCAGTTGGACAAGGGCGCTTGATGAGAATTTATGATGATTTGTTTGCTAATTTTCAGCAACCAGTTGCTCAAGTATTGCTCACAAGGGGAAATCTAATCCAGCGTCAGCATTATATGAATGTCCATGCCACGTTCCAAGAACTGGCAGAGCTTGGAGTCGTGCCGATTGTCAACGAGAATGATACGGTTGCTGTTGACGAATTGAAGTTTGGGGATAATGATACGCTTTCAGCTTTGGTAGCTAGTCTAATTGAGGCTGATTGGTTGTTTTTATTGACCGATGTAGATCGACTTTATTCTGATGATCCGAGACAAAACCCTGACGCTAAGCCGATTGAGTTTGTGGAGTACCTGCAACTGCAAGAGCTAAGACAGGCGATTGGTGAAAAACAGGCGATCGCTGGCGCAAAGGGTGGCACACAATGGGGAACTGGTGGAATGGCGACGAAACTAGATGCGGCAAGAATTGCTGCCGCCGCAGGGGTACG
>JBBQRB010000246.1:0-4108 GCA_038215315.1 Pseudanabaenales cyanobacterium | reverse complement strand
TTTTTGGCTGAACATTTGAGGTTGCTATCATGGCGCAGAATCCACTAGTCGAACAAGCCAAACAGGGCAACGTTAATGCGATCGCCTCGTTAATGAATCGTTTGCTTAAGTCACAGGGAATGTTGGCAAATGTCGAACGGGATGGAGATCGCTTAGATATTTTGATTGAGTCTGACCTGCGATCGCTAGATGATGAAGTACGCATTCCCAAGCGAGACATCCTCGTTGGAATGCTCAAAAAATGGTTTACTACCCTTGAAATTCAAAATGTCTCAAGCATAAAAATATCTTGGCAGCAAGCAGGTGAGAGTGAACCGGTATGGACAGAGCAAATTTATTTGATAGAGCCAAGCAGTGACATTGCTGAGCCTGTTGAGAAGTTGAGACTGCTTCCTTTACCAACATTACCCAAACCACCGACAGCTAAACGCGATCGCCAAAGCAAAAAACCTGTACCTATTCCTGATTTAGATGAAATGTTTGGGAATTTCAACGTTCAAGAACAACCACAGCCAGTTAATAGCTTAATTGCAGAGCTAGACGCTGATCTTAGAAATGAGTTAAATTCTGAACTAGATTCTTCAAGTATTGATTATGAGTTGGTAGGTATTACCCCTTCTCAAGAACAGGATGATCTATATTTTTCTGATATGCCGTCTGGGTTTGACCTGTCGAAAATGGAGCAGTTACAAATGGAGCAGTTACAAGGTGAAGGAACTCCTGAACATCCAGATTCGAGCCACAATTCCCATAATGCGCCCTCACATTTTTTGTTAAGTACGCCAAAATTTAGTATTCAATTCATTCAATACTGCGTTGTTTGTGCCGTGATCATCTTCGGATTACGCGGGCTTCATGCTGTCTTAGGTAGTAGCATTAAGGTAGAAAAAACCTCAATAATTACAGTTGAATATATTTCCTAGGAACAAGATTTTGTCATCTCAACTTCATGTTTGCCTTACTTTAGGTACTCGCCCAGAAGCAATTAAGCTCGCTCCCGTCATCCACTTATTTAGAAATAACGCTAATTTCAAAACTTCGGTATTACTAACAGGGCAGCATCGAGAAATGGTTGAGCAGGTGATGCGGTTGTTTAACATCTCTGCCGACTATGATCTTGACATCATGCAGCCGAAGCAAACACTAACTCAAATTACTTGCAATAGTTTAATTGGCTTAGAGACAATTTATAAAGAAATCAATCCTGATATTGTTTTAGTGCAGGGTGATACAACAACTGCTTTTGCCGCCGCCCTTGCTGCTTTTTATCAGCAAATACCAGTCGGTCATGTGGAGGCGGGATTACGAACCGACAATTTATTTAATCCGTTTCCTGAGGAAGCTAACCGTCGCCTAGTGTCGCAAATTGCCCAACTACATTTCGCCCCAACTCTTGCTTCTGTAGAAAACCTGAAAGCGTCAGGTGTTAAAACAGGGATTCATCACACAGGTAATACTGTAATTGACTCACTGTTGTATGTCTCAGCGCGATCGCCTAAATGTGAAATCGCAGGTTTAGATTGGGAAGCTCATCGGGTGATTTTGGCGACAGTACATCGCCGCGAAAATTGGGGAGCGCCTCTAAGTCAGATTATGCAAGCTTGGTTGCAAATATTAGCCGAATTTCCCGATGTTGTCCTAGTCTTGCCGATGCACTTAAATCCTGTGGTGAGAGAACCTCTGTTGGCTCAATTAGGTAATCATCCAAGAATTTTTTTGGTAGAGCCATTAGATTATGAGCAACTAGTCGGCGCGATGCAGCGCTGTTTTTTAATCATGAGTGATTCGGGTGGACTGCAAGAGGAAGCTCCCAGCCTTGGCAAGCCCGTGTTAGTGCTGCGTTCAACTACAGAACGACCAGAGGCGATCGCGGCTGGGACAAGTAAATTAGTCGGCACAGAAACTTCAGATATCGTGAATGCTGCCCAAAAATTACTAGGCGATCGCCTTGCCTATAATCAGATGGCAAATATTGCTAATCCTTTTGGGGATGGTAAATCTAGTCAGCGTATTCTCGATATAGTGCATTCTTTTTTAAGCAACAATTAAATAATCTATAGCCGTAGTCAGTCTTGTTAGGACACAAACCCAATAGACGAGTTGCGGCGCGAAGCGCCGCAACTCGTCTATTGGGTTTGCCATGATATAAGTGGTTACACCAAATTTCAACATGGATCACCTTTCGCGCAGGAAGTTTTTAACAACTTTGGGAGCCGCCGCCAGTACAGCGTTACTGTCTGGCTGCTCTTCAAACTCTACGGCTAATATTGCTTTACAGACTAATTACTCATCTATATCCAAGATTCCAGAAATATCCACAATCCGTCTTGGTTATATTCCGTCCATTGAAATTGCGCCGCTTTTAGTTGCTCAAAACCAGAAGTTATTTGCCAAATACGGCATGAACGTGCAGTTACTTCCATTTCAAACTTGGCAAGATATTTGGGATCGCACTGAGTTTGGTACTGATTTGGGGGCAAGTTCAGAAGGAATTGATGGTGGTCATTTCTATAGCCCCTTGCCCGAATTACTTACGGAAGGATTGATTAGCCGTGACAAACGCAAGACTGCCATGTATGTGTTAATGCGCCTGCATACAAATGGTGGATACATTATGGCTTCGCGCCGACTGAGCCCTTTCGGGATTAGGTTACAACGAGAATCTTTTGCCCCTTTGCAGAGAGTTGCCAAGTTATTTGGCGACTCCATCAATGGAGCGATCGCCAAAGCAGGTAGTAACCATGATTTATGGCTGCGATATTGGCTTGCCTCAATGCAGATGGTTCCTCAGCAGGATATCAAATTATTAGAGGTTCCCTTAAACCAGCTAGAGAGAAATGTAAAACAGAACCAAGCTGATTTGCTAAGCCTTGATCGCTGGAATACGATTAAGCTTAATAATTCTAACCTCGCTGATCCTGCGATCGCAATTCAAGAAATTTGGCAAAATTATCCTGGTGAGATTTTCGCCCTGCGTGCAGATTGGGCTGACAAATATCCCATTGCCACCCAGTCGATTGTCAAAGCGATCATGGAAGCTCAGATCTGGTGTGATAATCCTGACAATGCTGGAGCTTTAAATACATTGCTAGCCCTAAATTTGACCGATAGTTCTAGTCTAATCAACCGACCTTTACAAGCTTTTTCCCAAATTTTTCAAAGTAGTCCCAACCAAAAACTTGGTTCTCAACTTGATTCCCAAATCAATTCCCAACTTAATTCTCAAAATAAAAAACAAAACAATTCTCATTTTCCAGTCAAATATTGGTCGAGTGATGGCATCTCTGTCTCCTATCCCTATAAAAGCCATGATTTATGGTTTCTAACCGAATATCAGAGATGGGGAATGCTAGCCAATAATTTTGAGACTAAAGAAGTTATCGATGCGGTAAATCGTGAAGATCTATGGAAAAGTGCTGCTAGAGATCTTGGTATTCCTGACACAAATATTCCTGTGAGTAATTCGAGGGGAATAGAAGTGTTTTTTGATGGTTTGAGTTTTGATCCTCAAGATCCTGAAAAATACTTGTCTAAAACCAAGAAATGAGTTGCGGCGCGAAGCGCCGCAACTCATTTCTTGGTTTTGCAAACGAGGTTGCAAAGTATCGCAGAATACCGCAAGTGATGGCTGTTTAACTACACTATTATTTTATGAAGACCGTGCAATAACGAGATTTAAGATTGTAGGTAATGAAATGAAGTTTGAGACACCCGTACAACAGGCTTGCTACGAAAAAATAAGTACATGGCTAAAGGATCTTTACGAAGATGTATATTCTCCACCCTACGATATGCCCGTCTTTGTTCTGCCCCTTGGCTCCGCAACCGCTACAGTCGAAGTGCTGCCTTGGGGAACTACTGAAGCAATCATCTCTACTTGGTCTTATGTCGTAACAGGTGCAGAAATTACCCAAGACCTGATGAAGTTTCTTTTGAAGAAAAATTCAGAGATGCAATTTGGAGTTTTTAGTATTGATGACGATGGAGATATTCGTTTTCATACGACTTTAGTTGGCTCTACCTGCGATCGCGATGAATTGCAGACTTCAGTGTCTTCAGTATTAGAAACAGCCGACCAATATGATGATGCGATCGTTCAATCATGGGG
>JBBQRB010000245.1:0-4160 GCA_038215315.1 Pseudanabaenales cyanobacterium | reverse complement strand
CGAGCGAACTTCCCCATACCTATGGCAGCGTGGACTATGGATTTTGATTGCTTGTGCTATTGTTGCTGGAATCCAATTTTTGACCGTCATCCTCACACGCTTATTTAAATTAAAGCTGCAACTTTTTGGAACCCTATTTTTTAGTTTAGCTTGGGGTACGATCGTTGCCGTTAGTTCGGAGTGGTTCCCAATACTGAGAAGCATTCGCTATCACTTTCTATCACCTTTTTCACAACCGCAATGGCTGATCTTCTTTGGAGCTTTTGGATTCTCTTTTGTATTAAGTTACTACGCTACAAGCTTAATAAGATTATTAATCAAAAAAGCCGTACCGCAAACCGCCGAAACTATCTGTAGAGAAATTATTCAACCTGTCGATCGCCTTGTACAAGTAGCTGTTCTCAGCATTTGCCTAAACTGGGCATTTAGTTTATTAGAACCATTAGTACCAGTCATTTATAACTTAATTAAACCGATCGCCAGTTTATTTTTGGTAGTAAGTCTATATTGGTTATTGACAAACTTAACTAGCCGCTATTTGCGTACCTTCGGTTTTAAGATCGGAGGCAAGTTTAGTACTAATAGCGATGATGCGATTTTAGTATTTGAAACTGTATTTAATGTCTTAATTTTTATTGTGGCGCTGGTTGCTTTTGCTCGTAGCCTAAACTTTGATTTGATTGGTTTAGTGGCAAGTTTGGGGTTAGTTGGTTTAGCTGTTGCCTTTGCTGCCCAGAGGATTTTGGAACAGTTAATTGCAACTTTGGTTTTATATCTCGATCGCCCCTTTGTGACTGGTGACTACATTCGATTGCCAGCAGGTGAGTTAGGGAAAGTGGAAAGTATTGGTTTGCGATCGACAAAAATCCGTTCTCTCGGTACTGGCACGATTATTATCATGCCCAATTCGATTCTTGTCAGTGTAGAAATCGAGAATGTCTCGCTCGCCAAGAAGATCATGGTCTTACTCTATATGGATTTTGTCACTGAATTAGGCGAAAGAGAACAGGCTTTAGTACAACAAGTCATCACTGAAAAAACTGCTTCTCTATCAGGAATTGATGCGAACAGTACCAGCATTGCCGACGCTGATGGATCTGGAAAAAGATTGAGGGTGAGTTTCGCAATTTTAGGTTCCCAAGAAAATGCGATCGAGGTGCGTAAACGCTTACTAGAACTGGCAAGTGCAGAAATAATCAAAGCCTTGGCTGTACATGGAATTGTATTCACGATGGAAGAACCGACAATTTACGTACAGTCACCTGTAACGATTTAGACAACATATTGAGGTTCATCGCTGTTCGATCGCTTTCACAGCAGCTAAATATCGCTCTTTAATATCTTTTTGATCTAGCTCTTCTGAAATTCCTTCGTGACTGCCGCGCTCGATCATGTTGGCATGGCGCAACAGAGCGGCTTGGTCTTCTTGGGTATGGGTAAAAGTGGCAATAACCGCGATCGCCTCCAGTAGACGCATTGTGACTGCTACACTCGTTTGTCCATACTGCCGAATTTGATTAAAAGCCGCATCGAGTACATCGACAAAAGATACAGGTTCAGCAATCACGCGCAGTTTATCTTCGTCATCATAGCGGTAAGCAGAAGGGATTTCTTTTTGGGCAAGATGACAAAGGGCCGCACTCAATTGATCAACACAGCGAACAGCAGTGAAAGGATCGTTGATTCCTGGAGACAAAGCGCGTGCAGCAATTTCAACAAGTTGATTAATTGAGAACTCGATATCTTGCTGTTCAGTCCGCTGCGAACCCAACACAAAAGCGCTGTTAATTCGCTCAGTTAGCTTTTTACGAACGGCTTCTGCGGGATAAACCATTGCAAGCGGGCTGCCTTTGACAACAAAATCTCCAGGACGCTTTTGAATTTGAAGTAAAAGATTTCCTTCTGTCGCAATCTCCATCAGCCGATCAGTATCAATCGCTTGAACGTAGCTGCTACGATTTGCTTGAATTGGGCGGGTCTCGCGATTAAAATCGGCTGGAATATCGTCTGTCGAAGGTTCATTCTGATGCTTTGATGCGCCTCGTCCGATCTGTTTAGGAAAGAGTTGATCAATCACGTCATCCAGCTCAGATCCTACTTTCGAGATGACCTGATCGACTTGAATCGACGATGCTGAATGGTGAATGAAGTAGATCAAAACGCCGATACTGGCGATCGCAAGGATAATCCCGAAGGTGACGGCAATATGTGGCACAAACTCGTTTTTGTCTACACCATTGACGGTTCGCAGCACCAGCAGGCTATAAACAAACGTGGAGATAAAAGTTCCTAAAACAATTTGGTTGCCCGTATCTTGCATGAAGTTACGCAGTAAACGCGGACCAAACTGTGAAGAGGCAAGCTGAAGGGCAACGATCGTAATAGAAAAGGCCGTTGTCGCAACGCTCACCATTGAACCTGCGATCGCTGAAAGAATAGCGCGTGAACCGTTTGGCCCTAGCGCATAAGCCCAACCCAAATTGCCAATAATTTCTGTGTTTGAGCTTTGATCAATGTGAATGGCTAAAAACGATAGCCCGATCGCTAGCACTACCATCAGGGTTGGGATAAACCAGAAGCTAGAGTGCAGTGAATCTAATAGCTTACTGAGCTTAGTTCTCATTTGTTTGCTTCTCCTCTAAAAAGTGCTTTGCGCTATCTCCTTCAGAGCCATTCCGAGACGCTTTGATTTCAGCGAGTCGTTTGAGCGAGCTGCTGATACTGCGAGATTTTGGGACTTTGCCTTTGCCAGCAGACCAGCCTTCCCGTTGATGAGCGCGATCGCCATCCGTTGCTTCAGTCTGATCATGAAACAAAATTTGCTGGGTCGGGAAGGGCAGATCGATGCCGTTTGCCGTTAGCTTATTTTTGATATTTGTCAACACTCGGTCTTGAAAGTCTAGCACGTTAGCTCGACGGGGTGGATCGACCCACCAGCGATCGCGAATCCTCGTCTCGATCTGCCTGTAACCTTCTTAATCGGTCAAGGTAACGACATCGGCTTAAGAACGGTGCAAATGCCTCTGGGTGCGATTCCCTTAGAGTTGCCCAATAGCCAAGGACGTTCGATTTTTGCGGGTGAAAGTGATTTAGTGCGATCGGAAAGAGTGATTCGAGTTGTTTAGATAAATGTAAGTGTCATATAGCTCATGGCACTTGTTTGTAGATTTATGAGCAACTAAGTAAGTATGCAAAAGAAACCTTAAAACCCAAAAATGAGAAGTGGCGCGATGCGCCTCCCCTCATTTTTGGTCATAAGGAATATCTGAGGGCTTTTTAGCAACTGTTGCGGTAAAGCTAGGAAACTTCGCCAATTTAAATCTGATGTGCAACACCTAGAGTTCTTGGTTAATTTGCATAAATCCCAATCATGTTACTAACACTACAATTTTAGCCATCTTCTCATTAAACTCTATCTTTCGCGTATTCCAATCCAAATCCTTAATCTGATCCGCAAGAATAAAACCCTTAGCCTTAAAATCTATTAATTCCACCTCAAACTTCTATCCCTTTGTTTTAGAATTAATCGGACAAATCAGCGCCAGATTTGCCCCCTGATTATAGGTTAGAGGTGAAATCACAAAAGAATGACGATCCCCTGCTTGCTCATGCCCCACTTATAAAGCGATACCTAATAGTTCAAGAGTGGAGACCATATCCGTAAAATATAAAAAAAATGGGTATAGAAACGAGCGAGAATTTCACACCGCGACAAACAAGACGCTGAATTTAAGGCAATCAAACAGTCTGATTTAGATTTTTTATAATTTTTGATCTCCTTGAGAACCATTGCTTGTATACTTTTCGTGCTTTTTCAGCAAGCCCTAATTAATTTCCAACTAACGATACTTTCACATAGACAGAGAACAGCCTAGAATATTTAAGAATCGCAGTCAGCCGTTTATAGGAGATTACCGATGGCGCAGATTAGCACTCGCCTTTACTGGTTATTCCAATCACTCATTGCTTTTGCTCCCTATCTGCTTGCAGGTTTGCTAGCGGGTACGCTCGTTCTAGCTCTAGGTGTTTTCATCGCTCGTTTCCTTCTATGGGATTGGTTGTTACCTTTTGAAGAGTCATGCTTGTTAACTCTCAAAGGATGGTCTAATCCGACTTTAGATCGATATATGATGGCTCTAACTTGGATGGCTCAGGGTGAA
>JBBQRB010000244.1:0-4305 GCA_038215315.1 Pseudanabaenales cyanobacterium | reverse complement strand
TGGGCGCGATATTGAGCTTCGCGGCGCAGCCAAAACTCAGGCGTACTGCCAATCACCCGTGATAGTTTTTGAGCAGATTCCTCAGTAATGGGAACCTTCGCATTAATCAAGAGACTAACGTGTTTTTCGGTATAGCCTATGCGTTCACCAAACTGAGATTGCGTCCAGTCACGCTCTTCTAAAGCATCAATAATAGTATCCCCCGGTGGTGAAACCCAATCGGGAGTAAAGGAAAGCTCTTGTTCAGTCATGATAATCTCCAATAAATACAATGCAGACTTCAGTTACCTTTGACCAATCAATACTTCCATCCTTGAGATACGGAATGGGATTATTACTTGGCTCAAATACAATTCGTTCAGCACCTTCCAGAGATAAAGCAAACTGTCCTGCGCGATCGCCTTTTAGAGGATGAGGCTTTCCATAAACTAAATCTTGCACAGACTCGGTGGCACTAAGGTCAGCTAATCTAGCTCTTAGTTTTTTTGAACTTGACTTTGCTTCGCAAAACTTACGCAGTTTTACGTTTTTAAAAGTAACCTTCATGGTTATATATTTTAACTTATTTTACCAAGTTGGTAAAGAATATTTTTTTGCGTTAGAAAGTGCGATCGCACGCCCCTTGATCTCATTCCAAATTAAAGGCATAAAAGTTAACTTTAAAGCATAATTTTAGTATTTATTCATATTAGCATTATCAAACTTGGCAAAAGAAGCAACGGGAAAATTGCGATTGCTTACGGTCTTCAATTTCTCTAAAAAAATGGCTCTTCTGGGTTTAAGGCGGTAACTGTATAATCTGATACAATAGCTGCATGTTTGACAAGGGCTAAGTCTTTGGTGTGAGAGGCTTTCATATATTATTAGCCGAGCTTATCCCCTTAAACCCAGAAGAGCCAAAAAAACAAGAATTTGAAAAATCTCTTGCTTCTTTGCCTTAATTTCTGATTTCTTATATAACTAAGGAGAAAAACAATCATGTTTAAGAGTTATGAAGCAACCTACGACAATGGACAAATCACATGGCTAAGCGATTTAAACTTATCCATTAGAAGAATTTAAAAGCGAACTCTATCTAGAAGACACCGACTATCGCGTATCCAAAATGCAATTCGGGCGGCGCGACAGAGCCAGCCGTAGACAAAACCACCATCATCTACAACAACAAAATCACCCTCTCAGGCATACCCCTACAAGCCTACGAATACATCGTCAACGGCAAACCCGCCCTAGAATGGATTATGGAACGCTATCAACTCACCCGCGACAAAGATAGCGGCATCACCAACAACCCTAACGACTGGTCAGACGACCCGCGCTACATCCTCGACTTAGTTAAGCGCATCGTCCGCGTCAGCGTCGAGACCGTTAAAATAGTCAATAGCTTGCCAGCCTTGAATGAGAGATAGCTATAAAAGCACAGGAGCTAAATTATGCCCGAAACCTTACAGTACATAACCAACGAACAAGGCGATCGCATAGGTGTTGTCTTAGACTTAGATACCTATTCTCGGCTTGTCCCTGCTTTAGACCCTGAATATCTCACTGGCTTAACCATAGAAGAATTAAAAGCCCTCTCTAGTTGCAAACTAGCCCTAACCGATCAAAATCAGCTAGATCAACTAATTGATAGAAACACCCAAAATTCACTCTCTGAAGGTGAACTTCATAATTTAGATGACCTTCTAGAAAAAGTGGATCATCTCACCATTTTAAAAACTCGTGCCAGATACACCCTAAACCTTTTAGAGCATAGAGCAAAGCGAAGGATAGTTGCATGAGTGCCTATATTTCTATCCAGTTACAAAAACAAATTAGAGAACACTTTTATGGATGTTGCGCCTACTGTAAAACAGCAGAATTTTTAACAGCAGTTACTTTTGAATTTGAACATATTCAACCGATTTCCACAGGAGGTCAAACTACATTTGCAAACCTAGCTCTATCCTGTCCTTCTTGCAATCGCCACAAAGGAAATCGGCAAACTGCACCCGATCCTAGCAACAACGAGCTAGTTCCGTTATTTCATCCACAACAACAAATTTGGCAAGATCACTTTAGTTGGGATGAATCCAAAACAGAAATTATAGGCAAAACAGCGATTAGTCAAGCTACCATTGCCTTACTCAAAATGAATCGCTCATCATTAGTTCGAGTTCGAGCCATGTGGGTAAAATTGGGAGAACATCCACCTGCATTTTAAATGGATCATAGAACGCGCTCCCCACCCGCGACAGAGATAGCGGTATCACCAACAACCCTAACGACTGGTCAGACGACCCGCGCTACATCCTCGACTTAGTTAAGCGCATCGTCCGCGTCAGCGTCGAGACTGTTAAAATAGTCAATAGCTTGCCAGCCTTGAATGAGAGATAGAAAAATTTGCTATGATTAACTCAAATCTACCAACCAGCCAACGATGAAAACCCAAACCATACAACTAAAAAAACCCACAAAGCAAGCCTTAATGGCTCTACGTCAATCCGCCCAAAAATTTGCCCAATTATTAAAAGATCAAGGTATTAGCGAAGACGACATCATTACCTAATTTAATGCCATCCGCAAACAAGCCAAGATAGATCAAACCAAGTAATGCCAATTACCAAAAATATTGCAAAAGCGAAACTTGGGAATGTCAATATCTCCATTCTCAAAGGAAATATTGCAACTGCAAGAAGTCGTCAACCCTATTTCTGAAGAGCTTTACATTCAATACAAAAATGAAGCTCAAAGACGCATCAATACAAGAGATTCTAACGATTGGGAAGTAGTGGCGTTAGCTATGTCCTTTGACTGTCCAATTTGGACAGAAGATAAAGATTTTTTTGGAATTGGTATCGCTACATGGAACAGCCAAAACGTAGAAATTTATCTCAGTGACTAATCCATCCTAGCCATAATTTTTATAATCCTTAAATGAGGAATAACAAGTGAAAATTATGCTCAAAAGTTATGAAGTTGCCATTGAAGGCGATCGCATTACATGGTTAGGTAAAAAGCCAAGCACACAGACAATTCGCGCAATTATCATTATTGAGGAAGAAGCTAAGCCTCAAATAAAACGACATTTTCCATCTGCGGCGATCGCAGGTAAAGGCGAAACATTAGGCGACATCGTTAGCCCCATTGTTGATGAAGAGGATTGGGAATGCCTGAAATGGTAATTCTTAATACCCATATTTGGTTTTGGTACATCAATGAAAGTTTTGATCGCTTTCCATCACGATGGATAGAACAAAACTGCCCTAGAATATGGCGCAAAACTTGCCAGCGTTGACAGCTTATTTTCTAAATATCCCGAATTAGAAAATATTTTGATGCAATAATTTATCGCAATCTCGACCCGTTACAATCGTGATATAGCTTATCAGACTTGAATGAGAGGTAAACCAATATGCTACAACTACAAATTAAATCAGATGCACCAGACCTAGAAATTGTCCAAAATCTAGTTAGAGCCGCCATCGACTCTGAGATCAAAAATTTAAAGCGATCGCTCACAAAAACAAGTCACTTATTACAAGAATTTGAAACAAAATATCAAATTTCATCTGAGTTTTTTATCAATCATTGGACAGCCGAAGACCTCAACGGAAGAGATGATGAATACGTCAGTTGGGCAGGAGAGATCAAAATCAAAACGAGATTAACTAACTCTTTACAAAAATTAGAAGCGATTGAATATGTTACTCAACAACTATCAAGCTGACATTATTGCGATCATTCAAAAATACGTAAACTAAGGATGGATTTTATCCTTTATCTTTGCCGTAGATGCTAGATCGGACTATGTTGGATTCATTCAAGGAAGTTTAGAATTTGTTGAAGGATTGCGCCTATTTTTCAAAGAATATGTTGATCTACAAGAATCAATAGAAAAGCTGTCCTATTCGTTCCATTATCAAGATCGTAGCAACAATTTGATATTTCGTTATGACAATGCAAATCATAAACCTGACTTAGGTTACATAGATCATAAACACATCAAAAATAAAATTATTCCGTCTGAAGTTCCAAATATCGAGAAAGTTATTTTAGAAATTATTGAAGAAAATTATGCTCAAAAGTTATGAAGTTGTCATTTAATGCGATCGCACTAAAAAAATTACAATAAGAAAGCCCCTCTTGCGAGGGGCTTTCTTATTTAGAGCAAATCAATCAACTTGGAAGATTAACCGTTGATAGCAGGAGCAGCCATTGCTACAGGTGCTACATCAACAGCAGCCAAATCGAGAGGGAAATTGTGAGCGTTGCGCTCGTGCATTACTTCCATGCCCAAGTTAGCGCGGTTGATTACGTCTGCCC
>JBBQRB010000243.1:0-4366 GCA_038215315.1 Pseudanabaenales cyanobacterium | reverse complement strand
CAAAAAAAAAAAAACTTCATAATCCCCCTCATCCCCTCTGTGTTTTGCCCTCCCAACCCCCCCCCGGGGGGGGGGGGGCCCCCCCCCCCCACGCTTCTGGGGTTTTGATTTTTTTCCAAAAACAGAAGCTAGCCGCGCCGCAACTAGCTTCTGTTTTTATTTGTTTGTCATAGCGCATACGGCGAGAGCAGTAGCAGATAACTAGCCCATTTGACGACGGAGAGCTTCTAATTCAGAATCAATTGCCTGTCCAACACTTGGTCTAGCGGCATCTGATGGAGGCAAAGCACCTTGAGGTGCTGGGCTACCTGTCATCATTTTCGCTTTGAGCGCTGCGAGTTCATCATCAACGCCGCTACCCGATTCTAGTTGAGCAAACTGAGATTCTAGATTATCCATACCTAGTTCGGCGCTAGCACCTGCCCTTGCCTCAGCCATCAAGACGCGCTCTTCCATACGCTCAAAGGTTGCTGATGCTGAGTTGGTATTGACCTTGCCCAGCATATTGTTGAGGTTTTCTTGTGCCTTAGCAGATTGCATCCGCGCCTTTAGCATCTCTTTCTTAGTCTTAGATTCAGAGATCTTCCCTTCAATTGCGATCAAATTCTTTTTGAGTAGCTCTACCTGTCCAGATTGCTGATCTAGTCCAGCCTTCAAATTACCCGCTGAATCAGCATGGGTCTTTTTGCGGCTGAGAGCTTCCCTAGCAAGGGATTCATCCCCTTTTTGCAGAGCCAACATTGCCCTTTTTTCCCATTCCTGTGCTTGCGTTGCACTTTGATTGTATTGTTGTTCTTGGCGTTTAAGAGCAGCCATTGATTGGGCAACAGCTTGGCGCAATTGCACCAGATCTTCCTGCATATCAATGATTGATTGTTCCAGAATTTTTTCTGGATCTTCCGCAGCCGTGACCATTGCATTTACATTGGACTTGACCACCATACCAATGCGATCGAGTAATCCCATAATCTTGTCCTTTGCGCTAGGGAATAAATTGGTTACATATTACCATGAAGGCATAAAAGTAAAGGTAGCCCAGTACGGCTACCTTTACTTTTATATTTCTTTGCATTTAATCAATACTGACTTCAACTATAGCAGCTCCGGGACTTGAACCCGGGACCTACGGATTATGAGACCGTCGCTCTAACCACCTGAGCCAAGCTGCCAACTTTAATAATTTAACACAACTGTTGTAGATATTTGACAATAGAACTTAGCAATTGTTCTAAAATTTGTGCCATGATCTTTAGCTGTAGTTCATAAAATTTCACTAAACCCTGTGAATCCTTGGCTAAGTTTGTTGCAGCAACATCGTGTTATCGCGGTTATTCGTGCCGATAATGTCAGTATCGCCAGAGAAATGGCACTTGCTACAGCCGCAGGTGGGGTGAAGCTAATTGAAATTGCATGGAATACTGACCGCGCTGAATCATTGATTGCTAAATTGCAGCAAGAGCTACCCGACTGCAAGATTGGCACAGGGACGATCATAGATTTAAAGATGGCTGAGAGGGCGATCGCCTGTGGTTGTAGCTTTTTGTTTACACCCCATACCAATATTGAGATTATTGCTAGAGGCGTAGAGAATAATATTCCCGTCATCGCAGGTGCTTTGACTCCGACCGAAATTATTGCAGCATGGCAAGCTGGAGCCTCCGCTGTGAAAATCTTTCCCATAAATTTAATTGGCGGGGTCAATTACTTAAAGGCATTGCAGCCTGTACTATCAGATATTCCCTTAATTCCTACGGGTGGAATAAAGGTCGAAAATGTTGACCAATTTCTAGAGGCAGGAGCGATCGCGGTAGGAATTTCTAGCGATTTGTTTGCTTCAGAGGCAATTGACGAGGATCTCACCTCAATTATTATTGCGCGATCGCAAATGCTGATCCAAAAAGTTCAACCTTTTCAAAATCAATGAGATTCAGAATCAATTAGCCAATGCAATATGCAGCGCTGGGTTTAGATGTTGGCAGAAGGAGAATTGGGGTAGCAGGGTGCGATCGCCTTGGGATAACTGTTCATGGCATTACTACGATTATTCGTAAGACGTGGGATGAAGACATGGCAGAACTGCGATTATTAATCATCGAGAGGAATATTGATACTTTAGTGATAGGACTTCCCTACAATATGGATGGTTCACTAGGACACCAAGCCAAGCAAGTGCAAAAGTTTGCCCACAGTGCCACCAAGGCTCTTAGCATGAACTTAGAATTTGTTGATGAAAGGCTCACATCCTATGAAGCCGAAGAAATGATGCGATCGCAAGGTATATCGCTTAGGCACAACAAAGAGATGATTGATCGTAAAGCTGCTGCTTTAATTTTGCAACAATGGCTAGCGCTCAAACGGTAAACAATAAAAATTGCTTCTCGTGATTTTTTAATAGCGATCGCAATCAAAAAGATAACTATTGGAAGCATCCTGTTTTGGTGTTGTAACTGTCACATTTGCTGTCATAATGCTTGAAAGCGCCAAAAGCCTTGTATCAAGAGTGTTTCTCTGAGCTAGTAATGCTATAGGATATAAAACAGCAATCTATGGAAGGATCGACGATCGTAATTAAGGATGATGCAGGTAAAAAATTGACTTGCACTGTCGAAACCGCATTTAAAGTGGACAGCACTGAATACTTGCTGCTGCAACCAGTAGACTTTTCTGTGCAGATCTTTGCATGGCAGGAAACTGATGACGAAGAAGAGACAGAATTAGTAGATGTTACCGAAGAAGAAATCGATCTAATCTTTACGACTGCCCAAGCTGTCTTATCGGAACAGAACTTGACATTGCGTCGTTCCGCTTACACCTTGACCGTCGAAGGTGAGCTACCTGAGCCAACTGAAGAAGACATTATTGAAATTGATACTGAAGAAGATGGTAACTGCGGCGAGTTCCAAGAACTCGCGCATTTTTATTACGAAGAGCAAGCTTTTTCAGTATTTACAGCTTTAGATCCACTCATGTTCATTGCCAAACTGGGAGATGATGGTCTGCCAGAAATCCTTACTCCTGAGGAGATGGCTGATTTAGAACCCTACGTTGAGCAATATCTAGATCATGTCCTCAGCACAGAAGATGCCGAAGAAGAAGTCTAATTGGCTGTTTTATAGCGCTGCCATCCCTTTGACCATTCTTGCTGCTGGCGTGGCTAGTAGCTCTTGGTGGGTTTGGGCAAGTGCAGCACCGAGCGGTTTTAACTCTCAGATTAGGGTAACCATATCCGAGGGAACGCCAACGCAGGTAATTGGTCAAGAGTTAGAAGATGCTGGAGTGATTAGATCTAATCTTGCTCTGAGACTATGGCTTCAGTGGCAATCTTTTAGAAGCACCCAAGGCGTAACTCTGCGATCAGGAACCTATGACTTTAGGACTAATCAATCTTTACAACAGGTTACAGAACAAATTCAGACTGCTCAATCAACTGAAGTACGCTTTACTATCCCTGAAGGTTGGTCGATCGCTCAGATGGCTCAGTTATTTGAAGAAAGAAATTTTTTCCCGTCTCAAGATTTTGTAATAGCTACACAGCGGACATCTCCAAGAAGAGACTGGCTACCCAAAGATATTCCAAGCCTAGAAGGGTTCCTTTTTCCTGACACTTATCAAATTTTGCCATCGGAAGCAACTCCAGATCGCATCATTAACTTGATGCTTGATCGTTTTGAACAAGTTGCCTTAAAAACTTATCAAGAAAATCAAGCTGGTACACCCAAAGTTAAGATTAGTCTTAAGGATTGGGTGACTCTTGCCAGCATTGTCGAGAAGGAAGCTGTTATTGAGTCAGAACGGCGAATTATATCGGGCGTTTTTTGGAATCGCCTCAAAAAAAATATGCGCTTAGAGGCAGACCCCACGGTTGAGTATGGTCTAAATATACGTCAAACCCCTGAAAATCCTTTGACTTTAGAGCAGGTAAGAACAGATTCTCCTTACAATACCTATCTCAATGAAGGGTTACCTCCAGGTGCGATCGCTTCAGCTGGGCTAGCAAGTCTTAAAGCAACTTTAGAACCTGCCGCAACTGATTACTTATTTTTTGTAGCTAAGTTTGATGGTAGTCATGTGTTTAGCCGCACCCTAGAAGAACATGAAAAAGCATTACAGATAATAGACAAGCAAATCCAGAAGAAGGGACAGTAAATTAACTAACGCATATGCATTCCAAAACGCAAATATGATTCGGCGGGCTAAGCCTGCCAAATCATATTTGGGTTTGATTTAATTTGCGATCCTACTCCCTTCCCAGTGAAAGATTAGACAGTAAAACCCAAGAATTAGCGTTGGGGGGGGGAGCGGCCCCACCCCAAATATTTTGGGGGTGAAGAGGTTAAAAAAAATTTTTGAAAAAAAAAAGAGTGGG
>JBBQRB010000242.1:0-4407 GCA_038215315.1 Pseudanabaenales cyanobacterium | reverse complement strand
CCCCCTTTTGTCCTCTCACCCCTACACACCCCCAGCCCCGGGGTGGCGGCCTCCCCCCCCCCACCTCGTCTTCTGGTTTTGTGTCCTAGTGCATTTGGCGGCGCAAAGCGCCGCCTTGCTTGGTTTGCGGTTTATGGGATTGGGGAAATAGTTTTAGTATTGCTAGTTAGTTCCCTAACATCAACATTTGACCAAAGTATTCGGTATAACTGCAATGGCTCATCTTTGCCTTTGACCTTGATTGGCTCTAAGGTTTCCATTGGCAGATTTAGGCTATCTATTTTGGCTTTGGTGGTTTCTGAGATGAATATTTCACCCGCCTGCGCCGCCGTACAGATGCGACTAGCCACATTCATCGTATCGCCGATATTTGTGTACTGAATCAAGTTTTCGGAGCCAATATTACCGGCGGCGACCATTCCCGTATTTAAACCAATGTGAATCTGAATTTGGAGATCTCGTCCTTGCTGAAGCCAATCTTCATTGAGCTGCTTCATTGACCATTGCATCGCGATCGCGGCGTTGACTGCCATAATCGCGTCATCTTCTTTTTGGTACGGCGATCCCCACACAGCCAGCAATGCGTCGGCAATGTATTTTTCTAGGGTTCCACCAAAAGGAAAGACAATATCCTCAACCATCACTTTGAAATATTCATTTAGAAATTCCAAGACCTTGCGGGGCTGCATTTGTGAAGTCATCTCCGTAAAGCCGCTAATATCAGAAAACAAAGCAGTTACTTCGGTTTCAACGATCCGATTTAAGTCCCATCCTTCTTCAATTTTTTGACTCACCGCCGCAGGGAAAAATCGCTCTAACTTAGTGCGGCGAATAATTTCTGATCGCATATTGCGGTAAAGATTGGCATTTTCGATCGCGATCGCGGCTTGATTGGCGAGGCTACTCAAAAATTCGAGATCTTCTTTTTTGTAAGCATGACCGAGGGCGAGGCTATCTACATACAAAACCCCAATTGCTTGATCTCTTGGCTTCAGAGGAGCGCACATTGCCGCCTGAATCGACTGTTGAATAATCGACTGAGAACTATCAAAACGGCGATCGCCCGACGCATCGTCACTGATGATGGCATCCCCCTGTTGCAGTACGAAGTTGGCAATTTTGCGACTATAAAAGTTAAGGTCAGCCGTAGAGTTGGGATTGCTAAATTTATAAGCCTTGGGTTCAAGCTGTCCTGTCTTTTCGTCCACTAACAACAACACAGCGCGATCAACTGACATGATTTTCAGTAATAACTCTAAAATCTTTTCAGGCAAAGCTGAGTAAGCCTCTGGAGAAGCTAGTTCTTGGCTAACTTCCAATAAAACTCGCAATTTGGCAGCAGTGCGCTGGGACTCATCACCACCCTGAATCATTAACACTGAACCTGACGGCGCGAGGTTCTGACTCTTAAGTAAGTCCTGCATATTAGTGCGCGATTTTTCGGGCGAAACACGCATCAAAATTGAGAGCCCTGAAGTGGGAATAGCTCTAGCAGGCTCAGGGCTAGCATTGGCATCATCAACTAATTTGAAAACCACGCTACCAAATTGAACCAAATCATCATTAGTGATTTTTTGCTGAGTAATTTGCGCCTGATTCACAAACGTGCCATTGCTACTACTGAGATCGGTCACAAAAATTCCGCGATCGGTAACTTGAATTTCTGCATGGTGTCGTGAAAGGCTCCGCGCATCATCTTCAACAACAATCGTATTGTCGAGTCCCCGTCCGATCGTATTTAAACCATACTTTAAATCGCAGATGCGCTCTTGGGCTAAGCCTTGGTTTTGGATAATAAATGGCATATTTTTACCTGCTAACCTGATCGCAATAAAAAGTTAGAGCATGATTCGCTAATTCCACTACAGAAGTATCCGCAAAAATTTTTATATCATTCATAATGAAATTACCAGAATTATTATACTTTTACCCATGTCGCCAACCACTTTAGAAATACAACCTCAAGTTCAACAGGCTCAGCAAGCTCAAATAAACAGCCATATTCCCGCAGACACCATCACTGAGTTTAATGAATATGTGATGAATACTTACGCCCGTTTTCCGATCGCTCTTGAGCGTGGTGAAGGCTGCCGCGTTTGGGACGATACAGGCAAAGAATACTTAGACTTTGTGGCAGGTATCGCAACTTGTACGCTCGGTCATGCTCATCCTGCAATGGTCAAGTCCGTCACTGAGCAGATCAAAACCTTGCACCATGCCTCTAATTTGTTTTATTTTGCACCTCAAGGTCAACTGGCTAAATGGCTGGTACAAAACTCCTGTGCTGATAAAGCCTTTTTCTGTAACTCTGGCGCAGAAGCCAACGAAGGTGCGATCAAGTTAGCGCGTAAATATGCTCACACCAGACTTGGCATTGCCGAACCCGTAATTTTAACTGCCAATGCTAGCTTTCACGGGCGCACCCTCGCCACGGTGACAGCGACTGGTCAGCCCAAATACCATAAAAACTTTGCGCCTCTTGTGCAAGGCTTTGACTACGTTCCTTACAACGACATCGCGGCACTTGAAGCGGCAGTTACTAAGTATGAAGGTAGACTTTGCGCGATTATGCTGGAACCTTTACAGGGAGAAGGTGGTGTTAATCCTGGCGATCGCGCCTACTTTGCGCGTATTCGTGAAATCTGTGATCAGAAGAAAATTCTGCTAATCATCGATGAAGTACAGGTTGGGATGGGACGTAGTGGGATGCTCTGGGGTTATGAAAACCTTGGCATTCAGCCCGATGTATTTACTTCGGCAAAGGGTTTAGGCGGAGGCATTCCTATCGGCGCAATGATGTGTAAAGCTCACTGCAATGTATTCGAGCCTGGGGATCATGCCAGTACTTTTGGTGGTAATCCTTTTGCTTGTGCGGTGGCTCTAGCGGTCTGTAACACTTTGGTCAACGACAACTTAATTGCCAATGCGAGGGAACGTGGTCAACAGTTACGGACTGGGCTACAAGCAATCTGCGATCGCTATCCTCAGCATATTGCGTCAGTTCGCGGCTGGGGCTTAATTGATGGTCTAGTCTTGCAAGAGTCCAGCAAGATCCAAGCCCGTGATGTGGTTGCGGCGGGGATTGAGCATGGTTTGCTGTTAGTACCTGCGGGTGTGAAGGTGGTACGTTTTGTGCCTCCATTGATCGTTTCTGCTGCTGAGATCGACCAAGCCTTAGCAACTGTTGAGCAAGCGATCGCTGTTTTTGCTTAGGATATAAAGCTGTCGCCAAATGTATTAAGACAAATCAAAAACCAAAAGATAGTTGTGGCGCTCGCGCAGCGATCGCCACAACTATCTTTTGGTTTTTGCTATAGACCATTGCCGATCGCAAAAAATGCCGACCAATAATTAGGATGGTTGTATTTCTCTGATTTAATCAAAGCAACTTGCGCTCTATTCAATGCTTCGGTGGAACTGACATCACCTTTTTTGAGTTCTTTGTAAAATGCTTGCATGAGGGCTTGTGTACCTACATCGTCCACATTCCAGAGTGATGCGATCGCCGTTTTTATTCCAGCTTTCTGAGTTTGATACCCAAATCCTAGTATTTCTACACCACTTCCAAGCGCACCTATTCCTGTCTGGCAGGCGCTCAGCACAATTAAGTCTATATTTGGAATCTGCCAATCAGTGATTTCATTGAGGCGGATTTTGTCGCCATTGCCAAAAATGATAAATGAGTTGTCTGGCGCACCTGCATTAAATTCGGCATGGGTGGCTAGATGTAAAATATTGTGATTTTTGAATTTGGATTCGATTGCTTTGCGGCTAAAGTTTTCTTCGGTGAGGGTTACTGAGTTTTGAAGAGAATTTGCGATCGTTTGGACTTCTCTAATGGTGGCGGGTAGACCTTGCTGCCCAAACTTTAGCTCATTAGCTTTACCGCCAAATGCTCCTGCTAAGATTTTGGGCTGGATTCTGGGCTTGGGTGAAAAGTCTGAGAGCGTATAAGCGATCAGGTTGCTAATGCGATATTTCTCAGCGAGCCATTGTTTGCCATCATTTAGCGCCGCGAGAGGAATATAGCGTAGGATGCCATCGGGTGCATAGAGAATTGTTTGGGCTTTGGCTTGGATGAGTTCGGCTTCGATGGGTTTAATTAGCGCGTTGTAAAGTGCAATGGCAGGTTCTTTGTAGTCTTCGGAGCCATTATCACGAAGTCCATTTCTAAACTCTATAACTAGTTCTTCTAGTTTTGATTTGGAGATGTTGACGGTGCGGCTGATGGGGAGTGTGTTGGGTGAGAAGAGGATGATTTCTAAGCGGTCTTCTAAAATCAAGGGATAAAGCAGTACTGATCCCTGTGGGATTTGTTTGAGATAGTCGGGGACTTTGTTAATTTCCGATTTTGGTATTTGTTGGAGTTGGCTAGCAAGTTGGCGATTAATGTCTGCGCTATTCTCA
>JBBQRB010000241.1:0-4515 GCA_038215315.1 Pseudanabaenales cyanobacterium | reverse complement strand
TTTGATCTTTTAGAGCTTCAGCACTTCTTTTAGCTGTATCTACATACATTGAACCAAAATCTTTGATGGCTTCGGCTGACTGCTCTTCAATTCGTTTTAGACGTTCTACAGGGCGACCTTCTGTTTCGCGATATTGTTGTTCCCATTCTCCAGTTGTTTTCGGTCTTGTAGAATCCTCTTGATGAGCAGTCTGGTCAAGTTTTTTAATTACTTGTTGAGTTTCACGGCGACTAGGAACAACATTGATGCTGAGTAGCAGAAAACCGATCAAAATAATTGGTAAAAACTGTTTCACCTGTAGACTCTTAAAGAAAGAAAAGAATTTGGCGATCGCATGAGAAATGGAATTTAGCATGATTGTCTCCTTTGATAAAAAAATTAATGCTTTAAATAAAACTTACTTACAGAAGTTTGCATTCTAAAGATATGAATGTGCTTCTTAGGTAATTTGCCATTGCTTACAGCGCTTTGCGCTGTTATAGAACCCAGAGAAGTTTTTGAAAGTGCCGCTTAGCAACACTTTCAAAAATTTCTGTGTATTCTTTAAAGTCTCAATAGGCTGTAGATACAATCTTGATGCAGTTTAGTCAATGATTTTTTTGACTTCATCTTTCACATTTTCTGTAGTGTGACGAATGTTTGCCTCGGCTTGTTTAGCTTTACCCTCAGCCTTATCTTCAGGATCGCCAGTCATATTACCTAAGGCTTCTTGAACCTTGCCTTCGATATTCTTGGCTGTTGCTTTGACTCTATCTTCTAAACTCATGATGCACTCCTTAAATTATTGAATTTTTGTGCTTACCGATAATTAGATAAACATACAGATGTTTGAAATCATGTTTGAGTACTATATAAGTTGAATGAATTGCTCTACAATCATACAAATGTTTACATTAAGAAGGGATAAATTGAGAATAGTAAGTAGCTAGGCAAAAGAGACCTTAAAACCCAAAAAGCTGTGGCGATCGCGCAGCAATCGCCACAGCTTTTTGGGTTCTGGGTTTTATTTCGCCTAGTTACTTACAGCAAATTTCGATCAAACCAAACCCAAATTTTTTGTAAAAGCCCTGCGAAATGGGGCTTTTACAAAAAAGTTAGTGATGGGTTTGTTCTCAATCTACTTATGACGTAACTAATCGAAATTAACGCGAAAAATGCTTTTAGGCATAGGTATGGAAATGCTCTGGAAATCGGCAGAAGATAAGTCCTCATCAAAGGAATGGAATTGGTTGCAAAATATAGCAATTTTCATGGTGGTTAGTAATTTATTTATGCCATTTTTTGCAGGATTACTGACAATATGGGTGCTATTTAGTCGCGGTTGGAGGGCGATCGCCACACCAATTAATATTGCTTATTTTTGGCTATCTGTCTGGATGATTTTGACAACCTTTACTGCCTTTGATATCGGCACAGCCGCAGGTGGACTCGCCAATTTTTTACCTTACTTCCTAGTTGCCGCCGCCACTAGTTACATCGTGCGAACTCCTGCTCAATTTATCCATTTAATGTGGCTATTTGTCCTCAGTTCGACTTTAATAAGCAGCTTTGGGATTTTACAAGCCCTGATTGACAGACCTGACTGGATAGTTCCCAAGGTGATTTTTGATAGCTATCCGATTCCAATGGGATTTAGTGGCGATCGCCGTATTCAGTCAATTTTTGGACATTTCAATGAGACAGCGATTTACTTACTAATGATTCTGCCGATCGCCTTACATTTCGCAGTTGGTAAAGTCAAAAGCATTACCAAGTCTCAGAGAGTGATTGCCGCGATCGCACTTGCGTTGGGAATATGCGTATTGATCATGACGGGTTCGCGCAATGCTTGGGGATTAGCACTGATCGGGGCAATATCCTTAGCAATTTACTATCGACAATGGAAATTAGTCACAGGTTTTGCAGTAATTATGTTGGCGATCGCTTGGGCCATTTTTGGCTCACGGTTTGGGCTAGGCGGCGAGGGTTTGCGATCGCTATTACCACAAGGCTTTGTCAATCGTCTGATCAGCACTGTTGATCCACAGATGGGAGATTTCGCTTCTACGGCAGATCGCCTAAATGCTTGGCAATTTGCGAGTTCTCTAATCTCTCAACATCCAATTCAAGGCTGGGGATTACGCAATTTCACAAAAGTTGCAACTTTCATGAACTTTGATTTGCGAGGATTGCCCCATGAACACAATCTATTTTTGGCGATCGCAGTTGGTTCAGGAATTCCAGCTTTAATCGCTTTTGTCGGCATCCTTGGTAAAACTATTTGGTTAGCGAGTAGAAAATTAGTTGCTTTAGAAACAGAAGGAATGATCGTAATTGTGGCGATTTCTATAATCCTATTCCTTTTATCTTGTTGTTTAGATCTCGTACTTTACGAACCAAGGATCAGTATGCTGCTTTGGTATTTACTCGGCAGCATGGAGGGTGTAGCTAACATGAAACCCCTCTTGGCTTCAACAAGAAGGCTGTAGCGCACGCGCAGCGTGCGCTACAGCCTTCTTGCCTAGCTACTTAGCTATCAAAGTTAGATGGTAGTTTGCAGCGAGATATTTGGGATTTTTGCCAGTTGACATGATGAATGGTCGCATTGGAAAAATCGCAGTTAGTTAGATTCGCATTCCGAAAAGAAGCATTGGTCAGGTCAGCATATCGAAACTTAGTTCCCATACTAGTACGTAAAACATTAATGGTTAGGCGAAATAGATAGAGACTGCCAAAAATTTGCAGAGGTTCGATCACTAGAAACACTAATAAAGAAGCTAAGGAATTAATCCTCAAAGCATTAGTGATTGCGCTAAAAGCTCCAGATACAAGCAATTTAGCTAAAGTTGACCCCAATATTCCTGAGGTAAAAGCCATAATCAGAGAAATAATAATCGCGACCCCAACTCCCTTGGTTCCTGAAATCGTAAAGCTACCCGTAAAAGCGATCGCAAAACCTACAGCAAACACCACAATTGATAGAATCGCTACCCAATAGACAGTTTCACGATTAGCGATCGCAGTCCCAAAAATAAACGTGATCACAAAAGCAAACAGCGAAATACTGGCAATCATCGCAGTTCCCGCAAACATCAGCGCCATCACAAAGGCAAGTATGCTGAAGCCAATCTTTTGTCGTTGACTCTTTCCCGTAACCACATTGGCGAAATTTGCATCTTGCAGCTTGGAATAACAAAAATCGCATCCACGAAGATCCGCGCTGCTGAAGTCCGCGCCAATCAGGTTTTTACCCTTAAAAGAGCGATCGCACAAATTTTGATTGGCAAAGTTAAGACCTTGACTCATAGAAATTTACTTTACTGCGCTAATTCCCCTAAGTTTGGCTTGGAAACATGAGGTAATCCCCAGCCTAACTTTTCGCGTAAAACTTTAAAAAATTCACTCTTTTGTAAGCGAATGAATCTGGCAGGATATGGCGATCGCTCCACCTCCACCCGATAGTCAGGATAAACATAGCAGCCCGCATTGCCATCGACAACTAACACCAAGCGATGACGATTAGCAGGAGTGACGACCGCCTTCTCAGTATTAGCAAATACTAAAGACCGCGAAGCCATTGAGTGCGCGCAAATAGGAATAAGCTGAAACACAGGTATTCCTGGCTCAATCACAGGGCCACCTGCGGAGAGCGCATAGGCAGTAGAGCCAGTTGGTGTCGAGATAATTACTCCATCCGCCGCAATATCAACTGGCATATGATGACCAATCTGCACTTCAAAATGGCACATACTGGTCAAGGGTTCACGGTGCAGTACCATCTCGTTTAATGACAGCGCTTCCCAAAGCAAGCCTTGGTTATCGTAAACACGCACTGCCATCATTGATCTCTGCTCAACTACATAGTTGCCCTCAACTACCTGTGCGATCGCTTCTTCCCAATCGGTTAGATAGGTTTCTGTTAAAAAGCCCATATGTCCCGTATTTACATTTAGGACTGGGAGACTGAAGGGAGCAATTTGGCGGCAAGCGGATAAAACAGTGCCATCTCCACCTAGAGCAACCACAAACATAAGATCACGATCAAATCCGACTGGCACTAAGCTCTCGATCAAAGTGTGGCATACAGGCGCATCTGGCTTACCATATCCCAAAATGCCGCCCTTTCCTGTCGCTAAGACAGCCTGAATGTTGCGCTTTTCCAGCCACAGCTTCATGTCCAGCGCCACACGTTCAGCAATAGGTTTTGCGTCGTTATAAATAATCCCGACTTTTGGCACGCTCAAAGACTACCTAGACCATTTTTTAAAAATTTTGTCAGTTTGGTAATTATAGCCTTTAGTTTTTAACTTAACTCGTCTTAAAGCCAAAAAGAGAGAGGCGGGGGGCAAAGACGCGACACAGATTTTTTGGGTATTATTTCCTAACAAGACTGAAACACCCATTACTAATTATTCATGTGGAAAGCAGTACAGCCTATTGAGGCTTTACAGGGTACAGAGAAACTTTTGAAAGTGCTGCTTCGCAGCACTTTCAAAAATTTCTCTGGGTTTTATAAAAGCGCAAAGTGCTATATGG
>JBBQRB010000240.1:0-4599 GCA_038215315.1 Pseudanabaenales cyanobacterium | reverse complement strand
AAATATAAAAAAAAACACACACTCTTGGGTGGGGCGGCCCCCCCCCCCCCACCACTAATCTTTCACTGTGAAAGGAGTAAGGCTCACGCGCAGCGTGCGCCTTAGCTTTTTTAAATTTTGTCCTTTGCTTCTGAAATAATCCGACTGCTTTGCAGAATGTTATTAATTTGCCGAAGCACTTCAAAATCCTCTTCAGGTAAATCTGAACTAAACGGTAACTGTGGAGTTTTTTCTAAGAAACTAAAGGCTTGACGAAATTCTGAAGGTGTAGTGGCGATCGCATTATCAAAATGACAGGGAACTATCCGCACAAAATTCCAGCTTGCCACTTTGTCTGCCCAAGCGATTACAGCTTGCGGATCGCGATTAAGGATTAGAGTCTGCAAAATTGGTGCAACAAAAACTCTTCCGTTACCACGCAACTTCTCAAAGCTCTGATACCAATCATCTCTCCATTTAAAAGGGAAAAGTCCGAAAAAAGCCTTTCTTGATCGATCTGGTGAATTTGCTAAATCCATTAAGGATTGAATAAATGGAACTGTTTCTAAAACGAGAGGACGGAAAAAGAATAGAAATAAGGAAGTCCTCTGCCAGCCACGAATCCGACTAGCTTCATCATCAATAATTGGATCTTTTGCACTATCTCGCGCATGAAATAGCAGTGGATAGGGATCGAGTTGCAAGATTTCAGGTGGCTTCTCTGGAATTGCCACAATTGTGTCAGTTACGAGTAATGTCTGCGATCGCTTGTCTAGCATCACCACCTCTGCAAACTGCCCTAAGCCTAGTTTAATAGAACCAAGAATCGCATAGTCAAACTGACTGGCAAAGGGTGATTGCTGTGGATCTTCAGGTAAAATTTTTGTCCGTCCCCAAGGCAATCCTAGCCAGCTTAAAGGCAAATTAAACGGGAAGCTCCATTGATGCGGAGAGACATATACCTCTGCCTTAGGAAACTTACGCGCAAAGGGACCTACAAATACTTTATGCTCAACGCCCGAAACTGTCGGCAAAATTATGTACTTAACATCACCATGTTCGGCAACTAATTCATTAACTAACCGAATACATTCTGGAGTCGAAGCCACAGGAGCATAGACTAAAAGCCCTCCCGTCTCCAACTTCACTACAGTCATCCTGATCGGCACAACTACATAAAAAATCCCCTGAATCTGATCAAACGTCCAGATTGCATCCTTGACCACTTCTTTGCGGAGAGTACGCCTTTGACCATAGGGATAAATCGGAACGACCTGCCAAAATTTCCATGCCCAATCTTGTCTATTATTTATCCCTGCGGTTATCTTGGTGTCGATCATCACCTGCAATCTCAATATTTATAGTCGTTACCTAGTTGTAGGCAAGTATAACCGTAGTCAGTCTTGTTAGGATACAAAACCAGAAGACGTGTTGCGGCGCTAAGCGCCGCAACTCGTTTCTTGGTAAGTAGGTACGCATAACCCCAAAAAGCTGTGGCGCACGCACAGCGTGCGCCACAGCTTTTTGGGTTTTGCTTTTCTACGGATAGCAAGTCAATACCAATCAATGGGATTCAAATGGTAGTAACTCTGAAGAACTGCGTACAAATCAGGGTAATTCTTGACTAAAACAGTCGGCTTCTCAAAAAAAGTCTCGGTAACAACGGCAAAAAACTCGGCTGGACTGGTTGCCCCATAGCTGTTTATGGAAACTTTCTGACCCCGTTCTAAGCGATCGCTCAATTCTAAATAGGCTTTGCTCATTACTTTTGCCCACAAATCAAAATCTGACTGACGGGGCAAAATTGGTACGCCTTCCGCTAGACCTTCTTCTTGATCTAATTGATGGGCGAACTCGTGTAAAACTACATTTTGACCATCTTGCCATTGGGTAATATCTTGCGCTATCTGCGCCCACGCTAAAACTAACTGATCTCTTTTCCAAGATTCGCCAAGTCTTGTCATCCGACGTTCTTGAACTACCAATCCATCACTTACAGTTTCCGTCGCTACATAAGCGTTTGGATAAATTAAGATTGAACGCAAATTTGGGAAGTAAGTATGTCTTCTGTTAAACAGTAAAATGCACGCGATCGCGGCAATTGTGACTCGCATTTCTTCAGTTACCAATAGCCCCAGACAACCGATAAACTGCTTTTCTTTGAGAAATATTTGAATATGCCCTTGTAATTCTCTCTGTTGATCGCGGTCAAGATGAGCATAAATCGCCACATTACGATTGACAATCGCTAACCATTGTTCGGGAAATGTTCGCTGAACGAGGCGATCGCGTTGTAACTGCAACAGTAATGGTTGGACGATAATCAAAAGCATTACCAGTCCAAGAATTACTAAAAATAGTAGCGGCTGCCACGTTAACATATCTATAAAAATATAGCAGATTGAGAACAAACCAAACCTAAATTTTTTGTAAAAGCCCAGCTTTGCGGGGCTTTTACAAAAAATTTAGTGGTGGGTTTGTTCTCAATCTGCTGTAAGTTATACCAGTTCATAAAGGCATTGCCACTAACGTAGATAGGGATAGTAAAAACCAAAACCCAAAAAGCTGTGGCGCACGCGCAGCGTGCGCCACAGCTTTTTGGGTTTTGGTTTTTCTTTTGCGTAGTTCACAACTTTAAATTCCAACATTCGCGGGCAATTTCCCAATCTTCTTGGGTGTGAATCACTAAAACTCTTACTAAAGAATCAGGCATAGCGATATCTACATCAAGCAATCTTTGGTTATTTTTATCTAAATCTAGTTTCAGTCCTAAAAACTCAAATCCTTCACACGCCGCAGCTCTGACTGCGGGAGCATTTTCGCCAACGCCTGCGGTGAATACTAAAGCATCTAATCCGCCAAGACTGGCTAGCATTGAGCCAATGTGCGATCGCAAGCTATGCACATACACATCAAAGGCTAGCTGTGCTTGGGAATTTCCCTCGGCGATCGCCTTAAGGATGGGGCGCAGATCCGCCGAGATTCCAGAAATGCCTAATAAACCAGATTCGCGATTGAGAATGCGATCAAGTTTCTCCACATCCATATCAGGCTGACGTAATAAATGGATGAGAATACCCGCATCAATGGAACCTGATCGGCTGCCCATCACCAAACCTTCAAGGGGTGTAAATCCCATTGTCGTATCAATGCTTTGACCATTGCGAATCGCCGCTAGAGAACAGCCATTTCCCAAATGACAGGTGATCAAGCGTAAATCTTCAACCTTGCGATCAAGAATTTGGGCGGCGCGATCGCAGCAATATTGATGGCTGATACCATGAAATCCATAACGGCGAATCCCTCGCTCTGTATACTTAGTGGGGATTGCGTAAGTATAAGCCGCCAGTGGTAGATGAGCATGAAAAGCAGTATCAAACACTGCTACTTGAGGAACGTTCTCAAATACTTTTTCGGCGGCGATAATTCCTTCTAAATTGGCAGGATTATGTACTGGCGCAAATATGGCTAGCTTTGAGATCGTCTCTTTTACTTGGTCATTAATAATCGCACTCTGGCGATATTCTGCGCCACCATGCACGACCCGATGCCCGATGATGTCGATTTCTGAAGGGCTGTTCAGGACTGGGGATTCTCCACTCCATAAGGTTTCGAGCATATGCTCGATAATTTCAGGGCGAGAAGTTGCCGAGATTTCTTCTTCTAAAACCTTGTTATGTTGAGGTTTGACCTTAATTTCCGCAAAGCCTTCATAGTGTGTCCAGTCGATGCTTGCTTCCCAAATCGGTTCGGGTGGCGTATCGGGTAATACTCCTTCTAAATCATATAGGCAACTTTTTTGGCTGCTCGATCCCGCATTAAGAACTAAGATTTTCATTTTTAGTAAATTTTTTCCTATTGTTAAGTAGGCAAGCATAGTTAAACCCAAAACCCAAAAAGCTGTAGCGCACGCGCATCGTGCGCTACAGCTTTTTGGGTTTTAAGGGTTCTTTTGCCCACATACTTATTCTGGCTTATTCGTAATGCGATCGCATTCTCAAAATTTCAATAGCGTTGCTTTCCTTGACAACTCGATAGACTAATTTGCGTCTAAAAGTTTTGCGATCGCTGATTTTAGTGGCTCTAAATGTTGCTGTGTGACATCCCAGACTGTCTCTAAGTCTGCATCCCAATAATGATGTATCAGAATATCGCGCATTCCCGCGATCGCTTTCCAAGGAATTTCAGGGTTTTGTATCCTTGCAGACTGAGGAATCTTTTTGACTGCTTCTCCAATTAGTTCAAGGAATCTAATTACTGCATAGGTAGTTTTTCGTCTCGCGCAAATTGCTGGAGGTTTTTTATGTCAGCCATAAATCTTTCTATCCTTTCAATTTCTTGGAGAATATCTTGCAAAAAATCATCAAGGGGGCGATCAGTCATAGATAAATGACCTCTGCTAAGATTTTTTCTTTGATTTGTGGTTTGAGTCCGTCTTTTGTGACTAGATCGACTTTCATTCGGAGGCGATCGCTTAGATAGTTTTGCAGTTCGATTAAGCCAAATAAGCTTGGTTTCTGAGAATATTCCACTAAGATATCTATATCACTGGCTGAGTTGTAATCACCTCTAGCATAGGAGCCAAAGATTCCTAGTTGGCTAACATGATACTTTTCCGTT
>JBBQRB010000239.1:0-4713 GCA_038215315.1 Pseudanabaenales cyanobacterium | reverse complement strand
TGTCGTATTTGTGCCGAGAGACTCGTCTAGAGTGAATCATGATTTTTATAATCGCAACTCAGTTGTTCCTAATTTTGGCTATCCATCTAGTTTTTCTGGAACTAATCAATTTATCCACAACCCTTACAACTCTAATCTAGGCGATCGCTACATTGTTGAAAAACGAATCATTCGCGTTCGCTAAGAATCGTAAAAAAGCCAAGTATGTTTCGGCGGGCTTCACCCGCCGAAACATACTTGGCTTTTTTGATAGCTGTAGGTTGACTATTAGGGCTGCTTGATATTTTTCTCGCCATTGGTAATCGTCATCGACTCAATGCGATCGCCCATTTGAATTTTTTCAACTAGATCCATGCCTTCGGTTACATAACCAAACACCGCATAGGAACCATCTAAAAAATAAATATCATCAAGGGCAAAATAAAACTGACATGAAGCGGAGTTGGGAGACTGGGAACGAGCCATCGCGATCGCTGTTTTGCGATGACTTAGTTTGGGCTTTTGAGTGGGCGCAAGGATTTCTCCATAGACAGGTTGCTTTGCACCATCTGGCAGAATCTCTAAGGGAATATAACGAGGCTGGGATGTCACAGGATCAACAAAATTACCTGTGCCATTGCCGAGCGGATCGCCTCCCTGAGCCACAAAAGGCATCGGTTCTTTAACTACCCGATGGAAAGTCAGCCCATTATAGACTCCACGCTTTACTAAATCAGCAAAGTTTCCTGCTGTTAGTGGAGCGCTGTCACCATCAAGTTCAATCTTGACAATCCCAGATTTTAGTTTTAGCTCAACTGTAGCCGCACCCTTTAATTGCACAAATCCTGCTAAAGCCTCCTCTAAAGATTGGGGAGCCTTAGCCGTAGGTTTTGGTGAAGAAGTCATCTCGGCGATCGCGCTTGGTGATGCGCTCGGAGATGCGGATACTTTACTAGCATCACTACAACCAGTGAGCAGGACGCTCACTGCTAAAAAACAACTTAAAATCCAACGCAACATTTTTAACCTCTAATAATTAGTTACAGCGCTTTGCGCTTTGATAAAACCCAGAGAAATTTTTGAAAGTGCCGCAAAGCGGCACTTTCAAAAATTTCTCTATAAGCTGTAAACTACAAACCTTCTAGAGGAACTGCCAAAAACTTGGCGATCGCTGCTGCGCGATCTTCTAAAACATTCAATGATATTGGCTGACCAACCTCTGACAGAGGCAGATCGCCCTTGCCTTTTACTCGCAAGTATAAAGCTCGTTTGGGACTTAAACCCTCGCGAATTTCTACACGCACAGCCTGTACATCAGCAATTTTGTAATTGAACTCAAAGTTCTTCTTTTTAGTGAGTCCACGTCGAAAGATTGTGACCTTGCCACTATCGCGATCAAACTCGTTATAACCACTGCCATAGTCGATTAGCATTACGTAGAGCAGATAAAGCTCTAGCAGAGTCCCCGCGACTCCATAAAAAGAAAGGGCTAATCCTTGAGGTACAAATTCTAGTTCTAATGGTGTTGCAAATGGCAACAAATTAATTTTTAAAAAGCTGGATATACCAGCTAGCAAAAATCCTGATGCTCCTATGGCGACAATAACTGCAAAGAAATAGTTACTAAGGCGTCGTGACCCGACAATGTCATATCGCAGAACATTGGATTGAGATGTTGGAGCTACCATCGATTGAAATAATATTGCAAAATTTTTATGTGGAGAATATCAGTATATAGCGGCTTGCAGCCCAATCGTAAATCAACACTTACTAAATATATATAGCGATCGCCATATATATTAAGGATATAAAAGCTGAGGCGCACACGCAGAGTGCGCCTCAGCTTTTAGGGTTTTATATTTCATTTTTTCATGTAGTAGAGCTGATCAGTTGAGTTATGATGCAATGGACTTCCTAGTACGCAATCTGTGAAGTTATTTTCTCGTACTTGCACATCTTCGCAAGCATCGGTAAATTAAAGCTTAAATCTAATCAGTAGCGTCAATCTTAACCCATAGTTCAAAATTAATCGTGAAAAAATCATCCAAGTATTTTTTAAAACAAAGTTTCATAGCAGCGATCGCCGTTAGTTGTATTGGCTTTGTTTCAGCTTGTCAACAACCTCAAGAACCAGTAGCAACCCCCGAAGCGACAACGACTGTAGCAGCAACCCCTACTGAATCCGCCACTGCATCTCCAAGTCCAAGCGCTTCTGCTCCTCCCACCGAGTCCGCTACAAATACTCAAACTGCCAGTCTTGACAAAGTAGTTGGGGACTATACAGTTGTCCTAGATCCTAAAGTGCTAGCTGATGCTGAAAAAGAAGGCGTAAAGTCTGTAACAGGCAAGTGGACAATCAAGCCTGAAGGTACTTTTGAAGCAACCCTCAAAGCGGTATCGGTTAAGGGTGAAACGCAAGAGATTAAGACTGCTGGCAAAATTACCATTGAAGATGGCAAGGTTGTTTCTCAGGTAGAAACGGTTAATGGAGAAACCCCACCTCAAGCTCCTCCTAAACAGCCTTACACATTGTCATCCAATGGAAACGAGTTACAAGCTGATGGTCAGCCCGTAAAATTGGTAAAGCAATAGTCTTTACAGCGTTTTGCGCTCAAATCTAAACATAAAAGCCGTTAAAAGCGTTGCAAAGCAACACTTTTAACGGCTTTTATAGCTATAACCCAAAAGAGGATGGCGGCACGCCGCCATCCTCTTTTGGGTTATAGCGCTGGAATAAAACCTTAAAACCCAAAGAGCTATAGCGCACGCTGCGCGTGCGCTATAGCTCTTTGGGTTTTGGTTTTATGGACATTTAGTAAGGCGAGTAAGCAATAGGGCGATCGCATCAGCATATTGCTGCAAGTCTTTATTGAGAAGATTACTATTATTAATCAAAATGCTGAAAACCACTTTAGGGTGATTTGGTGGAGTTGCGTAACCTGACAGGGCTGTTGTTCCGGTCATGGTTCCTGTTTTAGCCTGCAACAATCCAATAGCCTCGCTGTTTTTAAAACGATTTGCCAACGTTCCACTCATACCTGCGATCGCTAACGAATTGCGAAAATTGCGATCATTAGTCATGTGGTGCAAGATTTTAGAGATCGCCCTTGGGGTCGTCAGATTTTGCCGCGATAGCCCCGAACCATCAGCAGATAAAACATCATCGGCGGCAATATTAACTGACTGTAAATACTTGCGAATTCGCTCTAGACCAGAGGCAAAGCTATCTTCGGATTCAGTTTCTTTAAACTGATTGCCAATAGCTCTAACCATCAACTCAGCGTAAAGATTATTACTATCTTTGTTAGTCGTAACTAACAAATCTGATAAAGGCGAAGATGACTGGCTAGCTAGGTTTTTATGAGGGGCTGATTCATCAAAGGTATTCTGTGAAGACGCATCAAATTCTTTGATTTCAATGCCCTGTGCAATTAGCTCTTGTCGGAGTAGCCTTAAAAAATGTTCTTTCGGATTAGGGACAGTCACTTCTCTTACTATTGGCTTTGCATTTTCAGCAATCTGTCCGCGAATAACCAATACTTTATCGGGATAAGCACGATTGTCTACTACCTCGTTGGTTAACGATTTACTAGCCGCCTGATCATCTGCGCTCGCTGTAACTACTTGATTATCCACCCGCCAAGTAGTGGCATATTTGGGTTTAGTCCACTCAAATATTGCTGGTTCACCTTTAGAGGCAGGGCGCAACTTCCACTCCAGAATGTTGTCATCAATAGTGAAAGGTGAAGCGATCGCACCGTAATAATGCTGCAAGTCCTCCCACTCCCAACTGCCAACTATTTCTGTTCCTTTGAGTGATGAGCTAGCCCAAATGCCTCGATTAATTTTCTTTACGCCCTGACTTTTTAACTGAGAGACTAGAGATTTCAAGCCAGTTGATGATTTAAAACTAGGATCGCCCGATGCTAAGATCCACAGCCCGTTTTCTAGTTCTCCTTGAGCGTTGGGTAAAGTTTGCGAAACTAAACGAGTTGTGAATTGATAATCTGCGCCCAAAACCTTGAGAGCGATCGCCGTTGTGAATAGTTTAATGTTTGATGCAGGTACGAAGTAGCGATCGCCATCGATGTTTGAAAGGACTTGGGGATTTTTTTCAGTAGTCTGAATAAACACGCCAATTCTTGACGGATTCAACTTTGGAGATCGAACAATTTTTTCAACTTCTTGTTGAAGTTGTGCAGGACAAATAAGATTGCTTGTGGCTTGAACAGGAAGCGCAGCAATCAAAGAAATTGCCGCGAGAGCAATTTCTGTAAATATTTTGTGTCGCAATGGATTAGCCGTCTAGAACAAGAGTGCTTATAGGCTACCATAACTTACATTAAATAATATAAATAAGACATTAACTTATACAGTATTTGAGGCTTTAGAGAAATTTTTAAAAATGCCACTTTACGGCATTTTTAAAAATTTCTCTAGGTTTTATAAAAGGGCAAAGCACTATATGTTTATTGTCTTTAATAAATAGCTAAGCGCAATCTAAAAAGGTGATACACGCTCTGCACATATCACACTTTTTGGATTTAGTTTTCAATCGCGTCTGGCTACTTGATATTTTCAAATCCTAGTTCCTGTAAAACCGCTAACTGAGACTCTGGCTGTTGACTGTAAGAAAAACCCCACGGTACTTGAGAAGGAATCACTGCGAGAAGCTTATCTAAACAGTATGGACTTCCATAGACTGCGATCGCTTCAAACTTATTTGCAGATAGT
>JBBQRB010000238.1:0-4727 GCA_038215315.1 Pseudanabaenales cyanobacterium | reverse complement strand
AGCATCTAGAGCCTCAAAAACCTTGCACTTCCGTGGAAAATCGCTAGGTAAATTTGGGAAATACGCGACAAAATACTATTTTTCAAGCTGTGTTGCCTCTAAATGCCCTCTGTAGACTTTTTCAGCAAGCCCTACTTACTTCACTAGACTAGGCAACACTAATTTTTTTGCACCTAGCGTTTGATTTGTTTGAGATGTTTAACTTTGTTGTAAATATATACACTAGAAATATTAGTTTTTGGCTATCATCAAAATTCTGCTTACTAAAATTATGAACAGGAGCTTACATTTATCTCTAAGCGATCATTAAAAGCATCATCGTCAGGTATAAAACAGGCTAAGAAGCGTTTTGCCCGTAAAGGTTGGACGCAAGATTACCTTGCAGAAGAGGTGGGTGTCAAAACACGTCAACCGATCTGGCGATTTTTTGCTGGGAAACCAGTTGAGCGTTTCACATTTTTTGAAATTTGTGCAAGGCTAGACTTAGATTGGCAAGAAATCGCAGTTATGACGCATTTGGAAAATGAAGAGCCTGATACTGACGACAAGCTTGCAACCACTAACTCTGAGAATTTAGCAAATATTTCTACAATTTCCAGTCCTCCCGTGGAAGTTGATAATCGTCACTATGGACTAAATGAAAGCAGTCACTACTATTGCGCTCAACGCTCCGCTGAAGTCCTAAAGAAAGACATTAAAGACTTGCGGCTGATTACTTGCAATTTAGACAAAGGTTGTTCTCTTGCTGCTATCCATAACGGTCAGATCATTGATACAGCAACGGGATTTACTCCTTTAGAAGGCTTGATGATTGATTATAGTTCTGGCTCAGTTAATACTGATGTTTTAAATGAGATGATGCGGCAGGATAATAAGCCTGATGAGCCATCAAAGCTTGCGACTGAGCAAGAATCCAGTTTAGTCAAAACTTCTGAAAAACCTAATGATCCGAAATCGGTAGGATCAGCCATTGATATGGATAACTCTAGGGCAAAGCAAGCTTTGGATATTTACATTCATCGTTTGCGGTCATGTCTTGGTTCTATGCTGATGAGTCTTGGAGGGATGGATGCGATTGTATTTACATCAGAATTAAGTGAGAACGCAGAGATCATTCGCGAACTTATCTGTCAATCCTTAGGATTCTTAGGTTTAAAACTTGACTTAAAGCAAAATCAAAACGATCCTATGGATTCAGACATTGCCACAACAAGTTCTAAAGTGCGCGTGTTGGTGATTAATATGCAAGAAGATTCAGCGATCGCTAGTGCATAAAATAAATTCCAACTTAGTTGAAATCAGCACTTGATCGAGCTGACTACAAAGTTGCAATACATTAAAACTCAGAAAGCTATAACGCATACGTAGCGTGTACGTTATAGCTTTCTGAGTTTTAATTGCCGTAAATCAATTTAGCAACACTCGCCAAGAAATTAGTGATATCCCCACTTTTTTCAAGCTCTGTAAAGTTGAACTTGCTTGCTAAAATCAAGATAAGGATTTAACAAAATGGAGTAGTAAAATGGCATTTTTTGATTCTGAGATTGTGCAGCATGAAGCTCGTAACTTGTTTCAAGATTATCAATCTTTAACTCAGCTTGGCGGCAGCTACGGCAAATTTGACCGCGAAGGCAAGATCATGTTCATCGAAAAGATGGAAGAGATGATGGATCGATACAAAATTTTTATGAAAAGATTTGAATTGTCCGATGACTTTATGGCGCAAATGACCCTAAAACAGTTAGAAAGTCAATTGGGCAATTTTGGAATTACTCCACAGCAAATGTTTGATCAGATGAATATAACCCTCGAAAAAATGAAATCTGAGCTGGAATTGCATAGCTAAGACTTAGCTAGCGGCTAAGGCTTGGCGCTCTACGCTCAAATTGAGGACGAGCAAGGACAATCACGCTTTTGACTGTGATGTTTTGAGCTGACAGAGCCGCGATCGCTTCGCGAATAGTTGTACCAGTTGTATAAATGTCGTCCATGATAATCACGTTGTGATGATGTGATTTTTGAGGCGATCGCAAAACAGATGAAACCACAAAAGCATTAGACAAGTTTTGTTCACGTTCTCCTTTACTTTTGGTTTGCATTTGCGGTTTAGTGTCTTTAACTCGTTGTAGCAGTTTAGGGTTGCAGGGTAGTGATGTTAGATCACAAAATCGACGCGCTAGGACTTCCGCTTGATTAAATCCGCGTGACTTTAGCTTATTAGGATGGAGGGGAATTGGAATTACCGAAATATTTTTTAAGCTGGCAATTTTCTCTCGCTGCCATCTGATCGCCATCTTCTCCGCGATCGCGTCCATAATTTGAGGATGATTTTCATACTTACAGGCGGCGACGGCTCGCTTGACAGCACCATCATAAACACCCCAGCTATAGAGCGGTATCTCTGGAGAAATTGGATAATCTTTCTGTAAAAATTCTGGAAATTGGTAAGCAGAAATCTGGCGATCGCAGTCTTTGCAGAGGATCTTCTCAGTTGGACGTTTACATAGTGGACAATTTGATTGCCAAAGTGAATTACTAATAGATTTCACCAAGCGATCAAGATTCAATCCATCATTAATAGCCCTGAGCCAATCCATAATATCAACTCCAAATTATTTCAATTTCCAAAATGTCGGCGTAGAGACTTGCTCCAGTGCATTCCTTAGATAGTACAAGCCAAAACCCAAGAAGCAAGTTGCGGCGCGAAACGCCGCAACTTGCTTCTTGGGTTTTAAAAAAGCGCCAACCGCTACAAGCCTAGTTTATAAAGAAATTGTAGTGAATTGTGGCTTTGCAGCATGAATCGCCTCAATTTCCTGTAATTTATTTCTATGAAATCAACTGCATTTATTCCCATCGCCGTATTTATACTTACCCTCTCTCTATTGGGGTGGGGATATTTTCGCTCCCGCAAGTTTGGTAAGTTGGGCTTACTCTCTTGGCTACAGTTTGTAGCGCTGATGTCGCCTTGGCTAATTTACTTTGGCTTGTTTGTATCAGGAATTTTTATCAATTTTACTGCCCTATTGTTTTTGCTACTCACCTCCACAGTTGCCTATGTGTTCATCGGTAACCAATTGCGTAAAGTTAGCGCCGCAGAGAGGACAGCGATCGAACAGCAACTAAAACAGGCGCTGAATGCTCTTGATCGCGATCGCGCAGACCCCAATATTTCTGACAGTGACCAGTCTCGCGACAGCAAAAAAGTCAATACTTTACAAGATCCGTCAACCAATTCGCCGATCGCCCTAGCTATGTCTCAGGCTAAGGATCAGATCAAGCGATATCAGGCTATCCCTGTGGAAGAAATAAAGTTAATTCAAGGGATTTTTGGCATTGAAACTTATTATGTGGCCGAGACTATTCCCTACCAAGAAGGCGCTATTTTTAAGGGGAACTTGCGCGGTGAGCCAGATGATGTCCATGCGCGTCTATCTGAATCAATGCGCGATCGCCTTGGAGATAAGTACAATCTCTTTTTAGTGCAAGGGCAAGATCGTAAACCTGTTGTGATCGTATTGCCAAGCCGAGCTAGCAACTTTGATAACAGCACAATTCCCCAAAAGCTGTTGATTGTAGTTTTAATATTTGCCAATGCTTACACTTCAATCAACTTAGGAGCTTTAGTAGCTGGATTCCCTGCGCCTCAGAGTTCCCAAGAGTACTTTGCAGGGATACCATTTGCATTGGGTATTACTTTGATTTTAGGCTTGCGTGAGCTAGCCATGCGACTAATCGCCAAAAAATATAAAGTCAATATTAGCCTGCCCTTCTTTTTGCCATCATCTCAGTTGGGATCGTTTGGAGCATTTAGTCGCATCTTTTCGCCATTGCCCAATCGAACTGTTCTGTTTGACATCGCGATCGCCCCTGCATTAGTTAGTGGAATACTATCTTTGATCATGCTGATCGTGGGGCTACGGCTATCGGCGATCGGCATGGGCAGTATTGATATTCCTAGTCAAATCTTCCAAGCGTCAGTTTTGGCAGGGACTTTAGCTAAAGCTTTTTTGGGCGATCGCTTACAATCTAGCTTCATTTCTATTCATCCATTGGTAATATTGGGTTGGCTAGGCTCAGCGATTACGGCGCTCAATTTGATGCCTGCGGGTCAGTTAGATGGCGGCAGAATTGTGCAGGCTATCTATGGTCGCCGCATAGCAAGCACTACGACAATCCTAACTCTAATCTTTTTAGTAATCGCTACAGTCATCAATCCTCTAGCTCTTTATTGGGGTGGCATTATCTTAATTTTATTAAGAGATCTAGAACGTCCAATGCTGAATGAGCTATCTGAAGTTGATGGCGATCGCGAAGTTGTGGGAGCTGTCGCTTTGTTTTGGATGCTGATTACTTTGTTGCCACTTACATCTAGTTTTGCCGAACGCATAGGAATCGGTAGCAGTGGCGGATTGTTGCCATAGCCAAAAAAGAGTAATGGCGGCGCAAAGCGCCGCCATTACTCTTTTTTGGCTTTTACAGCATATCTTGGTGAAATCGTCATCAGATCATTTCTTGATGAATTGATTGATGACATTCAGCGCACATTAAAAATTATGGCTCGTTATTCCGATATTCCGATTGGCTATGTTGACGCTAGTTTAGTCGCCCTTGCAGAGCGTCATCAGCTTAAGCAGATTTTGATATTAGATCGCCGCCATTTCAGTATTATTCGGTCAGAAAGAATTGGTTATTTAGAGTTACTCCCATAATCAGCCTTTCTAAGT
>JBBQRB010000237.1:0-4727 GCA_038215315.1 Pseudanabaenales cyanobacterium | reverse complement strand
TCAAACGGCTGGCAACTTTGGACTCAGAATCAATGTAAACGAACCAAATGATGGAGGCGGTGGAGACAACCAAGCTGCTGGCTTTAATCAATTTACAGTTGAGGCTATTCCATTTGACTTTGAGCCATCACTTGGTATTGGCTTACTTGGTTTAGGCTTCGGGCTTAACAAGGTTAGAAAGAACTGGAAAGCAAAGAAAAATACAGAAGTTTAGTTGAGTTCTTGAAAAATTAGATTTTAATTTCCGTGGCTCTTGGGAGTTGCGGAATTTTTTTGTGGAATTTAGTTACAGATGCGTAAGTTGCGCTGAACATACAAAACCCTAACTAAGTCAACAATTAATCGCCCCCTAGCCCCCAATTCTGGGGGAACAAGAAAATGAGATTCTTTCAAAGTCCCCCAGAATTGGGGGGTTTAGGGGGCTTAGATCCACTGAACCGAAGATAAAGAGACTTGTGTGTACAAAGAAAATAGGTTAAACGCTATGAAAATCGTTGAATACATCGCCGATCCCGCTCATAAGCCCCAACTTAGCCAAAATGAAGAATCCTATCTTGCAAATTTGTCGGATCAAGAAATTGATTATTCAGATATAAAAGAACTGGACGAAGCATTTTGGGCAAATGCAGAAATAGTCTCACCTGATTTGACTCAACCTGTGACTTTGAGGGTAAAGCAGTCGGTTTTACAGTTTTTTCAAAGGAACGGCAAAAAAGGTTATCAGTCTCGGATGAATGCCGTGCTAGAGAGCTACGTAAAGGCTTATCAAAAAGATTAGGTGTTTTATTCGGTACGCCAACAAGCCGCGATGAATCAAAATTTAGCACCATTACTTCAAGCCGCGCAGCGATATCTTGATATTGACCATGCTGCGTTTTATATGCCAGCCCATAAACGCGGACAGAGCATTGATCGCGAATTGCAGGCACTTATGGGCGCAAATATATTTCGCCTCGATCTACCCGAACTTCCCGATCTCGAAGAACCGATCGCCCTTGCCGAAGAACTAGCCGCCGATGCTTATGGTAGCGATCGCGCTTGGTTTTTGACTAATGGCTCAACTTGTGGCGTGCAAGCGATGTTATTAGCGACTTGTCAGGAAGGCGACAAAATCTTGATCGGGCGTAACTGTCACAAAGCTGCGATCGCGGGTTTAGTGCTGAGTGGCGCAAAGCCAATTTACTTGCCAACTGACTATTTGCCAGAGTTTGACTTGGACTTGGGCGTGAGTCCTAACACTTTGGAATTTTTTCTCCATCAACATCCTGATGCAAAAGCAGTGATGTTAGTTAGTCCCAACTATTTTGGAGTCTGCGGCGAACTAGAAAAAATGGTCGCGATCGCCCATAGTTTTGAGATTCCTTTACTAGTCGATGCCGCACATGGAGCGCATTTAGGCTTTCATCCCGACTTACCGATTTCCGCCCTGCAAGCAGGAGCCGACCTAGTAGTGCAGTCCACGCACAAAATGGCGGGGAGCCTCACCCAGTCCTCAATTTTGCATCTGCAAGGCGATCGCGTTAACATAGCCCAAATTGATCGCGCCTTAGAAATATTGCGATCGACTAGCCCCAATCTATTGCTAATGATTTCGCTAGACGTAGCGCGGCGACAGATGGCAACACAGGGCAACGCATTATTAAGCGAGACATTGCGGCTATCTAAAGAAGTGCGATCGCAATTACAACAAATCCCCAAATTACCAACCTTTAATCAAATCGAAATTCCTACTCTTGACGAAACTCGCTTAACCGTCATGGTTAATCAATTAGGGATCACAGGTTTTGAAGTTGACGAATATTTCCATGCCCAATTAAATGTCATCGCAGAAATGCCCACCTTAACCCAATTAGTATTTAGCTTCAGCATTGGCAATACCCAAGCAGATGGCGATCGCTTAGTTGCGGCGTTTCAAAAATTGGTTAATCTAGAGGGCGGCACGAAGCGCCGCCCTCTAGATCATAATTTTTTAATCCCTGACTCCCTGCTGACTCCTCGCCAAGCTTATTTTGCCAAAACTAAGCGCGTCAATCTCCATAATGCGATCGGGAATATCAGCGCCGAGTCCCTCTGTCCCTATCCTCCGGGGATTCCACTAGTTTGTATTGGTGAAAAAGTCACAGAGGAAGTTGTCGAGATTTTGCAAGCAATTTTGCGATCAGGTGGTGTAGTGAATGGAGCTAGCGATCGCAGTCTCAAAACTATTTTGGTAATCGACTAACCAATTCTCGCACTAAAAAAGCGGCGCATCGCGCCGTTTTTTTTTAGCCATTCAGCCAAGCTTCGGTGGCGATGCCTAATTTGCTGGCCGCATCAATTAATTGATGTAACTCCAAATTAGAGATACTTTCACAAAGATTGACTTCGATGTGAATTGGTTGCTTTTCCACTGTTTCTAAATCAAGAATTTGCCTACCAAGTAAGCATTGGGGAGCAATTTTAGCTGCCAAATAATTTAAGAAAGCCTCCTGAGAAAGATTGAGATCTAACTCTAAATTAAGGCGATCGCTAATTATTAAAGCTTCTTCAATTTGATTGAGATAGCTAAACAAGATCTTCTCATCGAGATTTTCATGTACAGAGAGATCCTTGATCTGTTTGAGAATATAATTCTCAAGGATTTTGGCATCTTCGATATGGATGAATTTACAATCAAGACTAATCGCCTCGATCGCCACCGAGTCCAGACCAACATTGGGCAGGGTTGCCCCTGTTTCTAGGCGCTCCAGTTGTTCGGTGAGTCGATTGTTTAGCACAATATCGGCGGCAACTTGCAACTCACGCGGCACAGGCAAATCGTCACGACGGAAGGAGATCAAAATGCCGTAATTGTCGCGATAGACCTGCTCATATAGCTGGTCAAGTCTGGTTAAAGTCTCATCAGCCAACATCCGTAAGATTTTGTGGCGTTCTTCAGCAAACAGATGATGCAGATTAAACTGCTCACCACTGAAGTTATTTGCCATTGCCAAAATTACCGCCGCTGTATTTGCTTGCTTCAGCACTTTAAACAGTGTCGCTTTGCTCTCTTCATATTCGCGGCGACCCGTAAAAGGTTGAATGCAGCAATGGAAGTCATCACCGCCCAAATGCAACACCGCAAAAATGTAGTTTACCGATTCCTGCGTGATCCTCGAAACCAGATTAATCTGCCCGATCGCTAAGGACATAGAGCCAATCCGTTGCAATTGGTAGTCTTGCTGCTGGATTTGATAACAATAAATCTGCTGCGATTTGGCGTAATTGCCTAAAGTCGAACTAAGCGCATACTGAGCCGCGACCTGTGCAAGAGTGATCCGATTGGTTACGACTTGTTCTCGATACAGTCCTGCACCATCCTTAAACTCAGCTAAGTTACTGGGCGACTTTGCCATGCGTTTGATAAATTCATCCTCAAGCAGCACGCCCGCCACATCGGCGGCTAGCTCGATCGCCCTAGCGGCATATCTCAAAATCTGCACTGTCTCAGGACGAGATAGCTCTTCAAAAAACCAACCGCAACTAGTAAACATCAGCAAGGCATGGCGCTGCATTTCCAAAAGCCGCAGGGCATCAATGCGTTGCGCTGAAGTGGTTACTTTGTCGCCACATTGCTGTTCAAAAAACTTCTCTAAAACAGGTGAATGCTCAGCGATGCCATCCCGCAAAGAATATTGCAGTACCTCAATGTAGCGATCGCGGGCTTCCCAAGGATCATTAAAATATTTGCGCCCAATATCTACATACACAGTCGCAAGGCGATCGCGTAGCCAGTTGAGACTATCGCGCAATGGTCGTCGCCATAGTAACTGATAGCCAGAGCCTTCGCCACCGCAAGCACAACCACCTTGCCAGCGATCGACACCGTGGGCACAACTCCAAGCTGTAACTGACTTTAGCTTTACTTCCCATGTGGGCGGAAACAGACTCAAATAATGGGCGTAATTAGTGACATTCCAACCGCGTTTAGGAAACTCTTCGACAAAGGCATAGGAGAGAGTTTTTTCGGTAAAGTGCTTGTGATGCCCAAAGGTTTCGCCATCGGTTGCCACAGAGACTAACTGATGCGGGCGATGATCATTCCGCACAGCCTGAGCTAGACGCTTGGCAAAATTATGGGAACTTCCCAGCAGATCGCCAAAGCCCATATCTCGCGAAATGGGACCATCATAGAAAAACATATCAATGTAAGCATCGGTATCCGCAGGCAAATGAAACTGTCCTAGCTCAGACACATTACTGCCGTTGCTATTGTGGCGGCGCAAATGGCAACGGTAGGCGCGATTGGGATCAATTTGCGCTCCACCCACTTCTTGCCAAGATGGATTGGGGTTGTCATGAGTAGGGATAATCCGACAGCGTTGTGCCTGTGATGGCGCAAGCACAATAAACTTGATCCCTTCTAGAGACAGAGCTTCGAGGGTTTCATAGTCAACAGCAGTCTCCGCTAGCCACATTCCCTCTGGTTCGCGCCCAAACCTCGATATAAAGTCTGCTTTGCCCCAACGGATTTGGGTTAACTTATCACGCCAGTTCGCCAAGGGCATGATGATGTGGTTATAAACCTGCGCGATCGCATTGCCATGTCCATTGAGGCGATCGGCACTGCGCTTATCGGCATCAATAATTGCTTGATAGGTACCGCGATCGTGAAATTCCATCCATGAGAGCAGCGTTGGCCCCATGTTGAAACTCATATACTCATAGTTGTTGACAATTTTGACAATTTTGCCATCATGGCGCTCAAT
>JBBQRB010000236.1:0-4769 GCA_038215315.1 Pseudanabaenales cyanobacterium | reverse complement strand
CGCTTCGGGCCAACCCGCGTGGACGGCAAACGCCACAAACCCCACCCTAAATTGTTTATAAAACACATCCAGCACGGTGCGCTTACATAAAACCCAAGAAACGAGTGGCGGCGCTTCGCGCCGCAACTCGTTTCTTGGGTTTTATGTCCTGACAACATCAAAATCGCTGTCAAAAAATTAACGGACTGTACGATGTCTCAGATAGAGAGTAAAATCAGAATGAATACCAAAATTCGTCAAAACTAGTAGTTATATGTCAACTTTTAACAATTAACTGCTAGTCTGAAAAGCGCGAAAATAGTACTAATGCCATGATCGAAGAAGAAAACACATTAAATTCTGACGATCTCATCGATGAAGATGATGAGATCCTTGAGTCACGGTTGCAACAATTAGCGATCGAAGAATTGAAGCAGACTGAACAACTTAACACTGAAGTACCGCAGCCTAGTGTAAACATCTCCGAAGAACCGAAGGCTGAAGTTAGCAGAGCTAGTGCTGCTGCCGCCGCAACCCTTGAAAAAATCAATGGGTTAATTGCGGAATCAACTGCTCTAAAGGAGCAACTGGATGACCGTAAACAGCAATATTTGCGCCTATACGCTGATTTTGAAAATTTTCGTAAGCGTACTGAGCGGGATAAGGAAGAACAGGAAGGAACGATTACTTCTAAAATCCTTAAAAAAATCTTGCCAGTAGTCGATGATTTTGAGCGCGCGCAGTTACAAATTAGTCCTAAAACTGATGGTGAAGCCTCCATACATAAAAGTTATCAGTCAGTTTATAAGCAGTTGCTAAAATGCTTGAAAGAAACTGGAGTTGCCAGAATGGAATGCGTAGGTCAAGAATTTGACCCTAATTTTCATGAAGCAATTATGCAAGAACTTTCAACTGAGTATGAAGAAGGTTTAATCATTGAAGAGCTACGTCCAGGATATTTAGTTAGTGACGATCGCGTTTTACGTCACTCATTAGTTAAGGTATCATCTGGCAAAATTGATGCTGATGGTAGCATCGCATCTGATAATCCACCTGAAGACTTGTCTACTGGGTCTTAATATAAGCTAAATATTTCAAGATGCGATCGCGATTGCATCTTGAAAAGCATTCTTAGGGTACATTATTGAAAAATTGATCAAGCTAAACTAATAAGGCTTTTAGCGGGACTGGCGATTATGTCGAAAGTAATTGGAATCGACCTTGGCACAACTAATAGTTGTGTCTCTGTTTTAGAAGGTGGTAAGCCTGTTGTTATTTCTAGCGCTGAAGGAGGACGCACCACTCCCAGTATTGTGGCTTTTGTCAAAGATAGCAATGAGCGAATTGTGGGACAAGTTGCCAAGCGCCAGTCAGTTACTAACTCAGTCAATACTATTTACAGTATTAAGCGTTTTATAGGACGAAGCTGGGATGAAACTGAAGAAGAACGCCGCCGCGTGCCCTATACAGCCGTTAAGGGTAAAGATAATACTGTAGACGTGCAGATCTCTGACAGAACTTATACCCCCCAAGAAATTTCAGCAATGGTCTTGCAAAAACTAAAGCAAGATGCCGAGAACTATCTAGGTGAAGAAGTTACGCAAGCAGTAATTACAGTTCCAGCCTATTTCACCGATACCCAACGTCAAGCGACTAAAGACGCTGGGGCAATCTCTGGCATGGAAGTGTTACGCATTGTTAACGAGCCAACTGCCGCCGCCCTTGCCTATGGACTGGACAAACAGGATCAAGATCAAATTGTTTTGGTGTTTGACCTTGGTGGCGGCACTTTTGATGTGTCCGTGCTGCAATTAGGCGATGGTATTTTTGAGGTCAAAGCAACTTCTGGGAATAACCACCTCGGTGGCGATGACTTTGATGCGGCAATCGTCGATTGGTTGGTTGCTGATTTTAAACAAAAAGAAAATATTGACTTGGTAGAAGATAAGACGGCACTGCAACGGCTAAAAGAAGCAGCTGAAAAAGCCAAAATTGAGTTGTCTAGCGCTCCATCTACTCTCATTAGCTTGCCATTTATTGCGTCAGATGCGAATGGTCCCAAAACAATTGAGTTGGATTTCACCCGTGCCAAGTTTGATGAGATTACGGCTCGTTTGGTTAAAGCTACCCTAGAGCCGACTGCTCAAGCACTCAAAGACGCTGGGCTACTACCTAAAGAAATTAATCGCATCATTTTAGTTGGTGGTTCCACTCGGATTCCTTCAGTACAAGAAGCTATATCGAGATTCTTTGATGGTAAGAAGCCTGATCAGTCGGTCAACCCTGATGAAGCTGTTGCGATCGGAGCCGCAGTTCAAGCAGGAATTTTGGGTGGAGAAGTCAAGGATCTGCTCTTACTTGATGTGATCCCGCTTTCGATTGGACTAGAGACGCAGGGTGGCGTTTTCACCAAAAATCTAGAACGGAATACGACTATTCCTACAAGTAAGGCGCAAATTTTCTCAACTGCTGTAGATAATCAGTCCGCAGTCGAGATTCATGTCCTACAGGGCGAACGCGCAATGGCTAAAGACAACAAAAGTCTTGGCAAATTTGAGCTAGAAGGAATCCGTCCAGCCCCTCGTGGGATTCCTCAAATTGAGGTTTCCTTTGATATTGATGCCAACGGTATTCTCAAGGTGTCAGCCAGAGATATTGATACAGCAGTTGAGCAGAGCATCAGCATTACCAATACAGGTGGATTAAGCCCCAGTGAAATTGAAAGAATGCGGATGGAAGCTGAAGTCTATGCCGATGAGGATGGAGCAAGACGCGAACTTGCTAATATGCGGAACCAAGCTTCTAACTTGATTAGGACTGTTGAGGAAATACTCAGAGATAATGGTCCTTCGGTAATTACTCAGAGTTTGCGTGAGCCGACACTCAAGAATATGGAAGCGCTCAAAAACTTATACGAGTCTGAAGAGGCAACCTATGAAGACATCCAAGTCGCGATTAAGCCTTTGCAGCAGTCACTATTTGATGTTACTCAAGTTGTAGAAAAGTATTCTCAAGTTGAGCGTGTCAAGCAAAAACCTAGCGATTCTCTTGAGTAAGTAGCTCGACGAAATAAAACCCAGAACCAAAAAAGCTGTGGCGCACGCTGCGCGTGTGCCACAGCTTTTTTTGGTTCTATTATGCCTATCTACATAGAGCAAAAGCTAAACCCAAGAAGTAAGTGGTAGCGCACCGCATCGCCACTCACTTTTTGGATACAAACCCAAGAGACGAGTTGCGGCGCTTCGCGGCGCAACTCGTCTCTTGGGTTTTGGTTTAGCTATACGAGGAGTCCAAATCACTGTATGATGACTCAAGTATAAGTGTGTCTTTAGTTACAGTTGTTTTACTAAGCTATTGACAGATGTAGATTTGTTCTTTGAACTGTGAGTTGCTATGTCACTGTTTGATTGGTTTGCTGAGAATCGCTCGCGCGCAAGCGAAGCATATCGCCGCAAAACTCCTAACCTAAATCAAGACTCTCAAGAACGTGAAATTCCTGACGGTTTGTGGCATAAATGCTCAAGTTGTGGTGCTTTAACCTATGTTAAAGACCTCAAGACTAATTTAATGGTTTGTCCTGAATGTGGACATCATAATCAAGTTAATGCTTATGATCGCATTGCCCAACTGATTGATGCGGGCACATGGGAAGAAATGGATGCAGATTTAACTTCCTGTGATCCTTTAGGTTTTAAAGATCGTAAGCCTTATATTGATCGCATCAAAGAATATAAGCAGAAAACTGGCTTAAGTGATGGGGTGATCACGGGAACTGGCAAAATCGATGGCTGTGATGCGGCTCTAGCGGTAATGGATTTTCGCTTTATGGGCGGCAGTATGGGATCGGTGGTCGGTGAAAAAATCACCCGTATGCTAGAAACTGCTACGGCTAAAAGTTATCCCGCCTTAATTTTCTGTGCGTCAGGTGGGGCGCGGATGCAGGAAGGGATTTTGAGCTTGATGCAGATGGCGAAGACTTCGGCGGCTCTTGAGCGCCACCGTCAGGCGAATTTGTTATATGTGCCAGTTTTGACTAATCCTACAACTGGTGGTGTAACGGCAAGTTTTGCGATGCTTGGGGATTTGATTTTGGCTGAGCCAAAGGCTTTGATTGGTTTTACAGGTCGTCGTGTCATCGAGCAAACCCTCAAACAAAAAATTCCCGAAGGTTTTCAATCGTCAGAATATTTGCTTGCTCACGGTTTTGTGGATGCAGTTGTGCCAAGAACAAAGCTGAAGCGGAATTTGTCGATGATTTTAAAAATGCATCAGCCACAGGCGATCGCCAATCCACAGCTTAACGGTGCTGCCAAATTATCTGCCCTGATTCTGCCTGATACCAAGCTAGCCTCTGAGGTATAGTGTCGTTGTCGTCTAGGTTAATTGCTTTACGAGGTGCCGCGATCGCTAGTTGAATCGCTTGCTCTGGTTCGCAGATTTGCCATTGCACCAAATTATTGACTGTATCTAGTAAGGGAACTGTTGTCCCTGAGAGTGTGCCATCGGCAAGTCTTGCCGTGCCATTAATGATGGTAATCAGGCGATCATCCCAAGGATATGTTCCGTCAGGTAAGCCGAGGGGGGCAAGGGCATCGCTAACAAGAAAGATTTTGTTGGTCATCCGATAGAGCAGCTTAATCATTTGCGGCGAAACATGGACTCCATCAGCAATTAATCCACACCAAACCCGATCGCTTAAAATTGCTTCGCCCAATAAACCCACATCGCGATGATGCAAAGCTGGCATTGCATTAAATGCATGAGTAACCATCGTTGCGCCTTGGACGATC
>JBBQRB010000235.1:0-4797 GCA_038215315.1 Pseudanabaenales cyanobacterium | reverse complement strand
TCCTTAGTACCACAAAAATTGACTTTGTATAGCTATCGCCAATCTTGTATATGACAAAAAACCAAAAAATTAGTGTTGCGGCGCTTCGCGCCGCAACACTAATTTTTGGGTTTTATGTCCTATACAAGATTGGCGATCGCTATCCAAAGTCAATTTTTGAGGTACTAAGGAAGTAATAATGCATCTAAAGGCGTAAAAGTGTAAAGAAAGATTGCGGATTATTGAGATAGCTGTTACATTTCTACAAGTAGATTAATTAACAAATCAAGGAGACCAATCATGGCTGAAGATAATCGTAATGTATGGAATTGGGGCTTTACATCTGGTGCTGAAAACTGGAACGGACGCTTGGCAATGATCGGATTTGTATCTGCTCTAGCGATCGAATTAATTAGTGGTCAGGGTGTACTTCACTTCTGGGGCGTTCTTTAAGCCTCGCACAAAATTTAAAAACTCTAAGAAATTGAGAAGTGCTACTAAGTAACGCTTCTCAATTTTTATATAAACCATAAGAAAACCTTCAAAAGCTTTGTTAAAGTAAAGCTTTTGAAGGTTTTTCTTTTCTATAGTTCGGCTTGCAGTATGAAGGTCTAGTTAATCACAACCAGTGCCTTGGGATGTGCGTAAGGCTCCTAATATTGTAGAAATCAATACGCATTTACGGCTATTACTTCCGCTAGCATCAAAAGTGATCCTTCCGATCTGTCCATTAGGAGTACCCTCAGCTTTAAACTGCACTCGGTAGACATCAGGATCGGGAGTGAGGATTTTTGTAAAAGTGGTGAGTGAGTCATTGATCTGGGCACCATCAGCAAAATTTTGCCAAGGCAAGGCGTTATAAATGGCTGTAGTAGCTCCTGAAGGGACGGGATGGACAGCATACTGGGTGGCTGTGGCAGTAGTTCTAAAGCTTGCTTGCCAGACAACTTTGTTCCTCTTAGCATTACTCTGAGCTAGGCGCAGCGTACTGAAGGCTTGACTCTGAGCCGAGTTAATCCGTTGATTGTTTGCAAAACTTAAAAATGAGGGAGCCACGATCGCACTCAAGATGCCGACAATGATCATCACCACTAGAACTTCAATGAGGGTGAAGCCCGAAGTGTAGCGATCGCGTTGTTTTCGATTTCTTTTCATTGCTTTTTATAATTACCCTATTAAGTCTATCTAGTCTTCAAGCCCACAGCGCTACGCCCAAAAGCTCGGACATCGGCGGTCGGGAAAAATGAAAGATTATTGGCTGTTGGCGGACGAGCAGTGCGCTCTAGTACTGGGGTTGCTAAACGAGCGATCGCATTGCCCCGCATAAATAATCGCACAGTTACATTTTCTGGAGCAACACAGGCATAAAAGCTCGTTAATCTCGAAGGATTAGTAGTTGCATCTGAAAAGTCCGCAGGTACTCTCTGAGTAACTGTTCCTGATAAATTAGTTGTCGTTGCAGGATTGGTATTGCCAACGCCAACGGAGGGATCATCACAGTTGGGATTAGTCGTTGGGAGTCCCGCCACAGGAACATTTCTACCAATGGGAATTTTGATGAAAGATGCGGTCGTAGCCGTGCTTGCAGCGTTAGCAAGGTTATCGCCACCTTGGTTAACGTTGTACGCTGTATCATCCATAAGATCGACTAAAGTTACAAATTGATCGTTGCTTAAATTGAAGTTAGCGTATTTTCTCCATCCACCTGCCAGACTCGATAAAGTCCCAGCACTAGCAAAATCTGGGCGGGTAAAACCCTGATCAGGAAGGATAAAATAAACATTAGGATCAACACGAGACGCAACAGGTAGCGCTGGGGCTGTGGAGTCAGCTCTCGTGCTTAATCTTGTCGTCGCAGGGCAGTTTGCTGGACTTACTGCTGTGCCTGTAGCCGATTTGGTAATCGCTCCTCCAGTAGCACAATAAGCCACATAGCCATCCTTAATCTCCCATCTCAAAATTCGTGCTGTATTTGACCAGACAGTACTATTCAGCCCCACATCATTTTTGAGATAGTAGGCAACTAATGAGTAAGTGTAGGTATCTCTTCCAAAAGCCGCACCAGTAGCGGCGGAAGTTCGACAATTCGTCAAAATAGTTGCATTGCCGTCTTCGTATGGCATACAGCCAATATATTGTTTGGCGGCTGGTGCGGGGATAGCAGTGTAATTTTCTTCAGTATTTGGATCATAGTTATACCTTTTCCAAAATACTAGAATTGGCGTACAGGTATTTTCTGTAGGATTGCAGGCAGCGGTACTAGTTTGTCTATGGGGTAATTGGTCATTAATATTTGCGAGGGCATCAGCACCATAGATATAGATCGCCTCTTGCAAGTCATTAGATATAAAGCCAATAGCTGCTTGAAGTTCTTCTTGAGCATTAGACTTGGCAGTTTCTCTACGATCGCTATCTAATACACCCAGCAAAAAGCCAAGCAAGACAGAAACCAGCGCAGACGCTATCAGCGATGCGACTAGCAGCTCAATCAAGGTAAAACCAAAGGCTAAGTGCTTACGGCGATCGCCTTTGATTGTTGATCTTTTTGGCGATCGCAAAATCGCTCTTTGCCAAAATTTAACTATTTTTCGGAACAGGCTTTTCATAATTGTTTAGTGTGAATTATGGATTTTAAGGTTAATTTGTTGAGCCAATACCTTTGTTGACCTCATTGATATTAATAGAACTGCCTACTGGTGGAATCTGCGATCGGATGGTTATCAGAGGGCAAAGGATAGAACTAGTACTGGCAAAGGCAGTTGCGCCTGAGTTGCAGTCTGGTTCTATACCTTTTTTGATGGCAGCGCTGCTGATCAGTGCATCGCTCCGATAGACCCTTACTGCTAACCAATACCCTTGACCTTTTAATTCGCTTGCGTCAGTAGGGCCACTTCGCATCGGTTGAATGAACAAGTCCTGTGGATCACCGACAGAAAAACCATTGCCGTTAGTATCTACACAGGTTCCTAATACTGTGGTACTGCCTAGGGCTGAGTTGGTGACTTGGCTACAAGTAGAAGTCGCTGCCAGAGTTGGAGCGTTAGTTGGGGGGACGATCGCCTCAAATGTATATTGCCCTTGGGCATTGGGAGTATTTCTAATCAGACTGGTCGGAAATGCAACGGTGTCAACCACACCGCCGCGCACTGCATCCAAGTAAGACCTTGCGGATTGAGTTGCTTGATCGATGCGTCTAGCATTAATTCGGGCGGAAGTCGAGAGAGCCACCAACGGCGCGATCGCCACAATCAAAACACTGACCACAGCCACAGCAATTAATGACTCAATCAATGAAAAACCAGATTCTTGCAGTCTTAATTGATTTGTTTTACTACGATTTGCCAAAAAGCTGAATAGATACATCGCGATCGCCCTGTATCCATTACTTTTACATCTATCATTTTCATAAAGCATAGTCTGAGTTCCAATGTCTTGATTTTTCATTGTTTTATACTCTCGGTTTGACATAGCTAACCATTATTTAACCATTCTCTCTCAAGTCTCTCTCCAAGTGGAGAGAGACTTGGGATAAAGGCGGATATACAGGTGTTTTTAACTAGGGATAGACAATGCCAGGAATTGGATTTCCCTGTGCGGGATTTGCCAATGGGGTAGTTGTACCGTACTTAGGTTCATCACAGGCTTTCCGCAGATCGCTACCACGCAATACCCTTCTAGTGTAAGAATTTGGAGACGCAGCAATAGTCTTATTCGCAGTAGTGATGTTTGTAGGCTCTAGGGCGCAAAGCAATGCTTCGACCCAAGGGTCATCTGGTGTTACTTCTCTAAAGTACTCATTTGCTCCTGGAATTGGTACTGCAAAGCGCTCAGCAAAGCGATCGGGTTGCTGCGTAAGTAGACCCACATCGTAGCCCCAGAGCCTGATTGGGGCTGTGTAGTAAGGAATACGATTAGGAATCCTTGACATATATTGAAGGTTAAAGCCACTAATTGACCTGCCATCAGTTTGACCTGTACCAGGAAAGGCAGGATTTAGAAATATGGTTGTGGTGTCAGCAACACCTGAGATGAGAGGTGCGGGAACAAATGGTGCTGTAGCAAAGCGGCTCTTAGTATTTTGAATAAACCCACCTGTAATCTTGGCTGAGAGTCCTTGCCAGTTTTCGATAAAACGGACAAAGTTAGCCAATCCACCGCCAGTCTCTCCAATATTTGGTGTGGCATCAGGAGCAGGAGGTGTAAATTCAGTTTCATTAAATCTAGTGGTAGAGACTTGGTAAGGGACTCCATTTCTAGACGGCGTGCTACCTGCCACAAAGTAAACATTGATTTCAGTACTTCTGGGTCGAATCGTCCATTGACCTTTGCGATCCGTGCTAGTTCCTTCAGGAGTACCATTGATTCCACTCTCAAAACGCGGGTTTGGTTGGCTAATATTATCGGAGCCACCACTTGCGTTCGGGACATTGAGTTGCAAGACTGGCAATAATGCTGGCTCATCAACTGAGGTCATAGCCACAAATAGCGTTTCATTATTAATCTTGGTGGCATCGCCCCATAGTCCAAGGAAGCGCACACCTCTAAATGAGTTGAAGTCTTTGTCAACAAGACCATCCTTTCTGACCGTGAAGACAGTGGTATTATCCTCAGTCGGTGCAGCAGTGGGGCTGTTGGTATAACCAAGGAAGTTACCAGTAATGATATTTGGTCTGCCTTTCAAGCCTTCAAACACGAAGCTAGGTTCAGCCGCAAGTCGCACATCAAAACTTGGGCTACTTGTGAATATTTCTATAGGACCGCCTTGAGTCCTGGATAGCTGGAAAGTAGACCCACTACGATTGATCACATAGTAAGTGC
>JBBQRB010000234.1:0-4849 GCA_038215315.1 Pseudanabaenales cyanobacterium | reverse complement strand
TGAACTTGTAATTAGGACTATAAAAATTATGTCAACCCAACAAGTCACCTTTCAAGAGTGCAACACCCAATTTGCAAAAGTCTTTGAACGAGTATTAAGAAATCATGAAGTGATTTCGGTTTATAAAGAGCCAGAGCAAGGCATTGTGATACTTGATGCAAAGGAATATAGCAGCTTAGTCGAAACTCTGTATTTACTCAGTAACCCCGCAAATCGCGATCGCTTGTACGAAGGGATTTCGCAACATCAACAAGGTCTAGTAAGAGAAATAGATGTTAAGGCTTACTTGGACTGAGAATGCTCTGCAAGACTTGGATTGGTGGCAAAAGCAGGATATCAAAATGCTGAAAAAAATTATTCAACTATGTCTTGACATCTACAAAGAACCAACAAAAGGAATAGGAAAACCTGAACCATTAAAATTTGAATTACAGGGTTATTGGTCAAGACGCATCAATCAAGAGCATCGAATCATCTATACATTTGATGAAGAGCAAGTCACCATCACACAGTGTCGATTTCACTATCACAAATGATGACGGTTTGTAGAGACTGATTTTGGGGCGATCGCAGTTTATAAGGATTTGATTTGGGGGGCGATCGCTATTCCCAGAAGGTGTCATTTAACATCGGGTCAATATCGCGATTAAACTGCCATGTGTCAGGGAAACTAAAACCTTTAGATTGATACTCAGCGCGTACTTTGCGTAAGGCAAGCTTCCACGAAATATCAAACAACTCATCCCAAGACCTTCTCAAACTCGGAGAATCTGCAAGTTCAACCTCAATTTCGTCACGTTGTTCATTGATGGTATTTTCCCAGCCATTGAAACAGTCAGGCATAGCAACATAAACTCGTTTGAGTAAATGTTCCAATAATGTTTTGAGTCGGCTTCTGATTTCTCTTTTTTGCGATCGCCCCAAGTCCTCAATCTCCTCTATCAAATTCTCAAAATCCACACGATCAAAGTCTCTAGCTTTTAATTTAGCTACAGTCTCCTCAGTCCAAAGGAAATAGTCGGATTCGTACAAGGATTTTTTAGCAACTGTCTGAGTCATTGATTTGTAACTCCTTTGCTCGATCTAACATTAGCATTATCACTTATTTCACAGTTAACGCGATCGCAGTCTGTAAAGATTGAAATTTGGGGTAATCGCTTGTTTATGCTAGATTTACTATAAAGATAATCTTGTACTGCGTCTGAGGATCAAAATAGGAGTACAGGTTCGAGAAAAAGTTTTGATGGCTTATGAGACTATGCCTCTGAAGCAAAAAAATAAGGTTTCTCATCTACTCAGACAGCTTGATGTCAATAAGTCGTCACGATTAAATCCTCATAAACTTAAAAACCGCGATTTAGAGACTTGGTTTGTCAGAGTAGATCAAACTGTGCGGTTACTCTTTACCAAAAACGAGCAAGGCTTCTTAATAATCGATATTATTGACCATAAGAAGGAAGCCTGTTAGTGATCACACTAATCCCTCATTAGTTCAATACTAATGAGGGATTAGTGTGACAAACAATTTTAAGAACTGCAAAATTTCCTAACTAAAAATCTATCCATTGAAGAGTCTGGAGAAAATGGACTGCAAAAGTTCTTTTCAGATCGACCAAACTTAATCCTTCTATTAAGTAGGCAAGCATAATTAAACCTAAAACCCAAAAAGCTGTAGCGCACGCGCAGCGTGCGCTACAGCTTTTTGGGTTTTAAGGTTTCTTTTGCCTAGTTACTTAGGATATTGGCATTTTGGTTTAGAATCTGCTTTTTATAAGCCTGAAGTGAATTTATTCAACAATGAATTTAGGGCTGATTTTGTTGTAAGCGATCGCGAAAATAAGAAGTTTGTTTTTATCGAGTTTGAAGATGCCACAGAAGATAGTATTTTCAAACTGAAGTCAAGAAGATCGAATGTCGCAAATACTAGCTATGAGTGGGCTTCTAGATATGAACATGGCTTGAGTCAAGTTATTGACTGGTATTACCGTATGGATGACTATGAGAAGACTCATAAGTTTGAAGAGTATTTTGGTCATCGCCTTGTTAGCTATACGGGGCTGCTTGTGATTGGGAGAGATAAGTTTATTCAGCAAGCTGGTTTAATGCAAAATAGGGATATTCTTTTCGAGAAATCACCTAAGCCTTTGTACTTACCCAGATATTCTCCTGATTTTAATCCCATTGAAAGGCTCTGGTCGGTTCTCTTTTCACTTTTATCAGATAGCTTAAACCTCAGACCTTATTTGCGATTCATGCAATTCAACAGGTATTGTGAATCTTTTGGCTGATCTTAGATAAATCCTTCTTCAAGAACTGGTTTGCCAAGTGCTGCTACTGTACCCCTTAATCCCTCAATAGGCTGTACAGCCTGTTGGGGCTTTGAGTAGTACAGAAAGTTATTGGAAAGTGCCGCGATGCGGCACTTTCCAATAACTTTCTGGGTTTTATCGCAGCGCAAAACCCAATAACAACAAAGCACTCGCTATGCGAGTGCTTTGTTGTTATTGGGTTTTATGTTTAATTTTACCCGCTAAATTAGTATTAGTCAGTTGCTTTCTTGACTTCATTTTTGACATCTTCACCAGCATGACGGACTTTTGCCTCAACTTGTTTGGCTTTGCCTTCTGCTTGGTTTTTGGTGTCGCCAGTCAAGTCTCCAACTGCCTCTTGTACCTTGCCTTCAACATCTTTAGCGGTTGCTTTAGCTCTGTCTTGTAAACTCATTTTGAACTCCTAATTATTGGGTTTGGGTATACAACTAATGGTGAACAATTAACTAAGTAATATCTCACCATGAATTGTAATCCTGATAGATTTCATTACATGACTAGAAGTGAGGTTAGCAACTTCTAGCTGTCTCTATTGTGGTGAGTCAGTATTTGATTTATTGAATGAGTTGTGTGATTACAATACAAAACTTAACATTAGCCCCAAAATTTTTAAAAACCTTGTTTTGTAAGGCTTTTCTTACTCCCTTCCCAGTGAAAGATTAGACGTTGCGGCGCACCGCGCCGCAACGATAATTTCTTGGGTTTACAGCGCTTTGCGCTTTTGTAAAACCCAGAGAAATTTTTAAAAGTGCCGCAAAGCGGCACTTTTAAAAATTTCTCTATACCTTGTAAAGCCTCAATCGTCTGTGGCATAGTTAACCCCCAAAGAGCTATAGCGCACGCTGTGCGTGCGCTATAGCTCTTTGGGGGTTGGTTATACCTGTCTACTTATTAGCTAGTCTCTCAATAAATTTCTTATTGTAATTTGGATCTTGAGTGTGCAAAAGATTATCCCAAAAAGTGAAATATAACCCGTAGTGAAATGTATATCTAAGATGATGAATGGAATGATGGTCAGGGCCAATAAACCATTTGCCTAACCAATGATGTGGAAATTTTTGCGGGAAGCGATCAATGCTCAAGTGGTTTAATACTGCCCAAACTGTCATTGTGGTTAGCACCGCTATCAAAGTAATAAAATGCAATGGCATAATTAAAACAATGCCGATCAAAAAGAAACAGCTTACGATCGCTTCTAATGGGTCAAAGGCAAAGGAAGTCCAAGGCGTAGGATAGCGCGATCGATGATGACCTTGATGGAACCAATGAAAGAGTAATGGATGATGAAATAGACGATGGGTGAAATAGAAATAAGTGTCTTGCAGAACTAATACCACTACATAACTAAGTCCTAGATACCACAGTCCATATTGGTTAGGATCGCTGTAGATGCGAGTAAGTTGATAATTATAGGCAGATATGGTCAGTGCGGCAGCGATCGCAAAAATGCTAGCGGAGATAACCGAAAGTTGAATATCTTTTTGAATCGAATCCTGAGAAGGAATATGCGGTGCTTTTTGGTTGATATCTACTGGCTGCGATTGCTGATAAAAGAATAGATACATTCCTCCTGCCACTAAAAAATAGCGGGCGAGAATAATCGCAAAAAATACTACGCCATAAAACCAGAATGCGTCCCAGAATGCTTGATTTAGCAACTTATATCCCTGTGCAGTAAATTTTTAAGCGGTATGAAAGTATTTCCTTCCGTTGATTTAAAATGTAGTGTGGCGCTGCACTTTATTATGCCTACAGCGCTTTGCGCTATAGCTACTTAGACGCGGTTATAAAAAATGAATCTGACGAAAGAAACCACAAGATAACTCAAGAGAGCATAGGCAATGATCGCAATAATAATATTCACATCAAAGATATTTGCACCCTCATTAGAAGCAGGGCTGATAAATAATGTGGAAAATGGAGCTATAAATGGAGCGGATAGGTTATTGATTAAGCGTGCAAATTCGTTCTGAGGATTTGCGCCAAATAAACGCAGAGCAAACCTTAACATGAGTAAAATTTCCAGCAATCCCCCCAGCCAGTAAATGCTGTTAACTATCCAAATATAAGTATTACTGCGTTGGGCTTTACCTAATCTACTTTCTTCTTGTTTTAGTCGATACGTCTCTTCATCTTCTCGTAGGTCTTGTCTGCGATCAATATTGCGATCAATATTGTCATCATTACGTTGATTATCGTTCATTTGATCTTTACCGTGTAACACTTTACGACTTCACTATGACATTACTGCGATTGTAATCTTCGTCAAACTACAGTAGAGTTGTTTGAATTGTTTGAGAAGATGGTAAATATTTACATTATTGATAGTGAATGAGAGCCAGAGCCACAGGCAAAAGAGCTAGATACCTCTGATTTTCTTGCTTCTCCTTAGAAAAAAGATTTCTTTGTTGATTTGTATAGATACTCCCTTCCCAGTGAAAGATTAGCGGTGTGTGGCGTAAAGCCCCACCCCGCAAATTTAAAAGTGGATGGGATTTAGGTAAATAAAAAAAAAAAAA
>JBBQRB010000233.1:0-4858 GCA_038215315.1 Pseudanabaenales cyanobacterium | reverse complement strand
GATTTTTTCTGGTTTCTTATGTCAAAAAATGTATACTTTTCCAAACGGTGTAATGACTGTAAAAAATGTCACACCAAGTCATAAGGATCGCAAACGAAATAACCTATACATTTCAAAGCCCAAGAATTAGCGTTGCGGCGCGGAGCGCCGCAACGCTAATCTTTCACTGGGAAGGCAGTAGTCTTCTAATTTGCTACAAAACTAGGTGGCATTTCAAGGGCGATCGCCCCCAATTTGCCTTTGCGAAAATCATATAAAATCAGCCGCGCCACTTTATCAAGATCTCCTTGAAACTTATTTAGAGTAGCAACTTCGTGGATATATTCAATACCAGAAGTGACAGTCAGGGGATCAACTTGATAACGAGCGCTGAGTTTAGCCCCTAAATTAATCAACAAGTCCACTGCCTCCGCCGCAACCAAAACGTTATCGTAGGCTGCCTGACCGATATCATCACAAATTGCTAACTTCAGAGCGGCATCTTGATCGTAAAGCAAGGGTGGAATTACCCCAGGAGTATCGAGTAACTCAATCTCATTGGAAATCCTAATCCAGCGCAATTGACGGGTTACGCCCGGTTTATTGGCACTCGCCACCACTTTTTTCTTGAGCAGCCGATTGATCAGCGCGGACTTACCCACATTCGGAAATCCCACCACCACGGCGCGTACAGGTCTAGGCAACATTCCGCGACCACGCCGCCGTTCATTTACTTTCTCCCCTGCAACTTGAGCCGCCTTAAGCAGATCGATCATTCCTTTACCCGCTTGGGCATCGGTAAAATATGCCATCCGATCATGGTCTGTAAACCAGCGCATCCACTGAGTTTTAACAGGCGTAGTAATGGCATCAATGCGGTTGCAAACTAATATGTGCGACTTTCCCTCTACCCATTTTTCAATTTTTGGGTGCTTACTAGACATCAAAATACGCGAGTCGCGTACTTCAATGACCACATCAACCAATTTTAGATTTTCTAATAATTGCTTTTCAGCTTTGGCGATATGACCTGGATACCACTGAATTGGGCTTGCCATAGGAAATAATAATCGGGGAAAGTATCTTTAACTATACTCCCTTCCCACCCAAGAATTAGTGATGCGGTGCGAAGCGCCGCACCGCTAATCTTTGGGTGGGAAGGGAGTAGGACAATTGGCGACAGCCAAAACATTATTTGTAGACTAGGAAGGGAGTATACTGCTGGTAGGATATTAAGAAATATTAAGATAAAATTTTAATAAAAATCATGACTAAGCCCATCCCACAAACTTTAGTCCAGCGATTAGGAATCATCGCGATCGCTATGTTTTTACCCATAGCGATCGCCTTTACACATATCCCTGCGGCTTATGCCTTTGACGCACCAGAGTTACTGCCAGATACCTATTCCAATGTGATCGATTTAGGAAAGTTTTTGAATGAAGCGGAAGAATTAGCCCTTGATCAAAAATTAACAAAATTTGAAGATCAAACAGGTTGGAAACTAAGAGTATTGACTCAAGTTGACCGCACCCCTGGAAGAGCTGTCAAAGAGTTTTGGGGACTAGACGATCGCAGTGTGATGCTAGTTGCTGACTCTCGCGGGCGCAACTTATTAAATTTTAGCGTTGGCGATGGTGTTTATCCATTACTATCACGCGGTTTCTGGATTGAACTGCAATCTCGCTATGGCAATCAATTTTACGTGCGCGAACAGGGCTATGACCAGTCAATCTTGTCGGCGATCGATGCGATCGCCACTTGCCTAGATCAAGATGGCTGTGCAGTTGTGCCAGGAATCCCACAAGAGCAGTGGATTTTGACCTTGATTACATCGATTGTGGGCGGCATTATTTTTGGCTTTGCAGGACATCCGCGCAAAGAGGGTGAAATGTTTGCTTGGAAATGGGCTTTGATTTTTACACCACTCTGGGGAATGTTGTTTATTTCCTTCGGTTTGGGGCCAGTTGTAACACGCACTAGTGAATGGGTTCCGATTGTTCGTAATGTGGCTGGGTTTGTCGGTGGAGCCGTGATTGCCTATTTAATTCCTTCGCCAAAGCGAGTTACACCCACTCCTGAAGCTCGTTAATGATCGCAAATTAAATAAGACCAAAACATGATTCGGCAGGCTTCGCCCGCCGAATCATGTTTTGGTCTTACTTGTGGGTGCAAGTCGCCCGCAACTTTATTTTGGATATTGATATCACGGTATGATGCTCTATGAAATCAATTTCACTAATATATAGAGCCATAGGCTCTATATATTAGTGAAATTAAAACTGCCTTTAAAAAACTATGCTGCTACAGGGACAAAAAATTACGCTCACTATTGATGATCTCGCGGATAGTGGCGATGGAGTTGGACGCTATGAAAATATAGCTATTTTTGTTCCTAACAGCGTTCCAGGCGATCGCCTTACTGTGAAACTAGAGTTTGTCAAAAAGAACTTCGCTAACGCCAGTATTGAAAAGATCCTCACGCCATCAAGCGATCGCATTCGTCCTAGTTGCATCGTCGCTGACAAATGCGGCGGTTGCCAATGGCAATCAGTCAGCTACGCCGCCCAGTTGCGAACCAAGCAAAATATAGTTTTGCAAGCATTACAAAGAATTGGTGGATTTTCGGCGGATCTTCTCGAAGAGCTGATGTCGCCCATCGTTGGTGCTGCTGATAGCTTGCACTATCGCAATAAGGTTACTTATCCCCTAGCCACAGGACGTGATGGCAACCTCAAGGCAGGCTATTACCAAAAGGGAAGTCATAAAATCGTCAATCTCAATCAATGCCCCGCCCAAGATGAACGACTTGATCCGATGCTCGCCGAACTCAAAATGGATATCCATAACCAATGTTGGGAAATCTATGACGAGAACACGCACACAGGGCTACTGCGCCATTTAGGGCTTCGCATCGGGCGCTCTACAGGAGAAATCTTGATTACACTGGTCACTAGGGATTGGGATGTACCAAACTTAGTAGCGTTTGCTCAGACTTGGCTAGAACGCTATGACAAAGTAGTGGGCGTAATTCTTAACTGTAACCCTGATCAAACCAATGCCATCTTTGGTCGTGAAACTCGCTGCATCGCTGGTAAAGAGTATTTATTAGAAAGATTTGCGGGATTAACTTTCCGTTTGCGTGGCGATACTTTCTTTCAGGTTTACACTGAGCAAGCAGAGAAGATGCTTAATCTGATTGAAGCAGAACTGGAACTCGAAGGAACGGAAGTTCTCTTGGATGCTTACGCAGGAATTGGCACGATCGCATTGCCATTGGCTGAGCAGGTCAAACAGGCGATCGCGATTGAGATTCAGCCACAGGCAACCGCACAGGGAAAGCTCAATGCTGAACTCAACGGTATTGACAATGTGGTTTTTCATACAGGAAAAGTGGAAGAGCTAATCAGTACGCTCAATCTGCAACCCGATATCGTCATTCTCGATCCGCCGCGCAAGGGTTGTGAACCTGAAGTAATTGCCTATTTGCGAGAAAACCCTCCTGATCGCCTTGTCTATGTCAGTTGCAATCCTGCTACACAGGCGAGAGATCTGAAACTTTTATGTGCGGGATCGCTGTATGAGTTAACTCGGATTCAACCGATTGACTTTTTTCCACAAACCTCCCATGTTGAGGCGATCGCCTTCCTTAAAGTCAACCAAACCCCAAATAACTTTTGAAAGCGTCGCTTCGCAACGCTTTCAAAAGTTATTTGGGATTAGTTTTAAGCGCGAAGTGTCGCAAATCGAAATATTAGAAAGTCAATAATATTGATCGTAAAAATAGTCTCGCTACGCGAGACTATTTTTACTAATGAATAATGTTACGTAGAACGAAGACCGCAGTTTTTTGGGCTTTGAGGTTTATTGTGAGTAGCTAAATACACAATTTGTCATCAATTTTTTATTAAGACTATATAAAGCTTTGCTAAGTACAGGATTTAGTCACTTATTCTACCCATAGGAAATTTAATGGATGATCGTTAAATTTTAGTATTTTTAATTAAGGTTAAGGCATAGTCATGAAATACAGTAAAGAGAGAATATTGTATTTCTCAGAGGTTTTTCAGGCTATTCGCAATGCCCGTAGTTTTCAGCAAACTTGTAACGTGGTTGTTGATAAACTAGTTGAATATTTTCATGCAGTCGATATACCTGTCGCTGTGTCAATTCATGAATTCAAAATACTAGAAGATACTAAATCTCAAGATTCGCCATCAATTAATGTTAAAAGTCATGTGGTTGCTGAGGCGATCGCCTCAGAGCATGAGTCTTATTCACAAATCAATATTGAAGATATTCTCAGAGAAGAATATCAATGGGGAGAAAGTGCAACAAATAAAATCATCGAACTGTATGCATCAGGACTAACTAGATGTGAAATTGATTTGGCTGAAGTGTTTGCCGCGAAAGATTACTTGCTCGTGCCGATAGTCTTGACTGAAGGAGCAGAGCCACTATGGGGATTTTTGATGGTTCATCGATGCAAGGCGTTAGACAATGAATCCTTGATCGAGCAATGGAGTCAGGATGATGGGTTGCTATTGCATCAAGTCGCCATGCAGATCGAGACTGTCTTGCAACAAGAAAATACGCAAGCTATTTTGCAACAAAGACTTACAGATGCCGATCAAACGAACAACGATCTCAAACATTGGAATGACCAATACCGATCGCTGATCGAGCAAGTTCCCAATATTTCCTACATATCTCCAATCTCGGACACTCCAGAATTTGCTTATATCAGCCCCCAAATCAAAGAAATGTTAGGTATACCTGAATCGACAGCAGGATTTTTTGAAAATCGGGCAGAATATGCACATCCCAATGACCGCGATCGCATCCAGCAAGAAGTGCGTCACACCATCGAAACAGGCGC
>JBBQRB010000232.1:0-4882 GCA_038215315.1 Pseudanabaenales cyanobacterium | reverse complement strand
ACCGAATATCAGATTATTGAAATTTCAGAGAAAATAATCAATTCAGCTATAAATATTGCTGAATTATATGCTTTGCGCGGTTATGATGCTGTTCAACTTGCCTCAGGGCGTGAATTAAATATTCTATGTATTACGAATGGTATGACCGCAGTAAATTTTGTTTCGGCAGACAATAGTTTAAATACCGCTGCATTGAATGAAGGACTAATTATCGAGAATCCGAATAATTACAATTAACCCAAACTCAGCAAGCAAGCATAACTTTACCGTTATGCCGAACCAATCGCTCTGTTTAAGTTATCTGTTTTCAGCAGAGATTAAGCAAGTCGAAATGGTTAGTTTCGTTGTTAAGTTTGGATAGATAATTGGCGATCGCAATCTAAAACACATAAAATCACTCGCGAATATTTGTTGTTGAGTAAGATTGCGATCGGTGCAGGGATTCATGGTTATGTACAAATAGACTTCATCGTTCAGTATGCAGGTGTTAACAATCCTTTAGCCGTATGCGCTACAGCTTTTTAAGTTTTAATTTTATTTACCCTCTTGTGTTTTATATCGCTATATAGTAATATAATTGAAAGTATTAAAAAGTTTGAGAGTTTATTGCCATGCTATTTCGCCAGTTATTTGATCAAGAGACAGGAACCTATACATATCTAATTGCCGACCCAGTGAGCAAAGAAGCAGTCCTAGTCGATCCAGTTTTAGAACAGGTTGAGCGCGATCTTAAACTCTTAAAAGAGTTGGGCTTGACCCTAAAGTTTTGTTTGGAAACTCATATCCACGCTGACCACATCACAGGCACTGGCAAATTACGCGAACTAACTGGCTGTGAAGGGATTGTCCCTGAAAACGCCCATGCAGCCTGTGCCAACCGCTATGTGAAACATGAAGAAATTTTGGAGGTGGGGGCAGTCAAAATTCAGGCGATCGCGACATCTGGGCATACGGATAGCCATATGTCGTTTTTAGTCGATGGTACACATGTGTTAACTGGCGATGCCCTTTTAATTCGGGGCTGTGGACGCACTGATTTCCAAAGTGGCGATGCGGGTACATTGTATGATCGTGTCACTCAGAGACTCTTTACCTTGCCCGAAGCCACCTTGGTTTATCCTGGGCATGACTATCGCGGTAATCTAGTATCCACTATTGGCGAAGAGAAGCAATGGAATCCTCGTTTTGTGGGACGTGATCGCCATCAGTTTATTGAGTTTATGAGCAATCTCGATCTTCCTAATCCCAAAAAGATTGCGGAAGCCGTCCCTGCTAACGAGCGGTGCGGTAAAGCTCCTATTGCGGCTTAATTATGAAGCCCCTTGTCTGATACTCTTTGTCTGATACATTTCCATCTATCAATAAATTTTCTAATCTAATGACAACTTCACAGAACCCAACCTCCGTATCTGAAAATCAAATCAAACTGATTAATGTTGACCAACTCAAGCACTTAATTAAAACTGATTCTGTACTATTAGTCGATGTGCGTGAGGCGGATGAATATGCCAGTGAAAGAATTGATGGAGCAATTTTGGTTCCATTATCGAAGTTTGATCATCGTCAAATCGCCAACGACTTAGACAAACAAGTAGTTCTCTATTGTCGCTCTGGCAATCGTTCTCAACTCGCCGCCGAAAAATTGCTAGATGCGGGATATACCGAAGTGACGCACCTCAAGGGTGGCATTATGGCATGGCGATCGCAGGGTATGCCTATCAAGGCAAATAAGAATGCGCCCATCAGCATTATGCGCCAAGTCCAAATTACGGCAGGTTCCCTTGTTTTCTTCGGCACAATTTTAAGCGCGGTGGTTTCGCCTTGGTTCATGCTCTTAACGGGATTTGTCGGCGCTGGGCTGATGTTTGCGGGGATTAGTAACACCTGCGCGATGGCGAACCTATTAGGAAAGCTGCCCTATAACCAAAAAAGATAGAACTCTCACCCCTCTCCCATTAAGGGCGAGGAGAAAGAAATAGAACAACCCCATGACTTCTTCACCCAAATCACTAACTACGCAATTACAGAAATACATTCCTGCTTTCGATTGGTTAAGACATTATCAATCGAAACATCTATTTGGTGATATCACCGCAGGGATCATTGTTGCCAGTCTCTTAGTCCCACAAGGAATGGCATATGCCCTCCTAGCGGGGTTGCCCCCCCAAGTTGGACTCTATGCCAGTATTTTCCCTGCAATTATCTATCCCTTATTAGGAACCAGTCGAATGTTGGCGGTGGGACCCGTTGCGGTTGATTCCCTAATGGTGGCGGCGGCGATCGCTAAATTTGCACCGCAAGGCAGTTCTGAATACCTAGTCTTAGCGATAACCCTAGCGCTTTTGGTCGGGATTATTGAAATTGGTATGGGCGCTTTGCGAATGGGGTTTTTAGTTAACTTTTTAAGCCGTTCGGTGACTTCAGGATTTATTAGTGGCGCTGCAATCATCATCGGTTTCAGTCAGGTCAAACATTTACTGGGCTTAAAAATTCCTTCCACTGAGTCCTTTATCGAACTTCTCACTTTAATTATTAGCAAAATCAGCGAAATCAATTGGATTACTCTTGGTTTGGGATTAACTAGCGTTGGCATCTTACTGTATTTTAATCAGCCGCTAGTCAGTCAACTCAAACGCCAAGGCTGGAGCGATCAAAAGATTTTACCTATTTCCAAAAGCGCTCCCTTGCTGGTAGTGATTTTAGGAACCTTGCTAGTATCGATTTTCCAATGGGATCAAGTAGCAGGGATTAAGGTTGTCGGCGCTGTACCATCGGGATTACCACCCTTGACTATGCCTACCTTTGATCTACAAATTTGGCGATCGCTATTACCTGCGGCTCTGGCGATCGCTTTAGTTGGCTATATGGAAGGATTCTCAGGGGCGCAAGCCCTAGCTAGTAAACGCCGTGAGAAGATCGATCCCAATCAAGAATTAATTGCTTTTGGTGCGGCAAACGTGGGTGCGGCTTTTTCAGGGGGATATCCTGTGACGGGTGGAGTCAGTCGCTCTGTGGTGAATTTCTCCGCAGGTGCAAATACAGGACTAGCTTCCATCATTACAGGGATATTAGTTGCCATTACGGTGATGTTTTTGACATCATGGTTCTATTATTTACCGCAGACCTGTCTTGCTGCGACGATCATTACCGCCGTTTATAAACTGATTGATTTTGCTACCCTCAAACGGATGTGGAATTATGACAAAGCCGATGCGATCGCATGGCTAATCACCTTTGGCGCTGTATTAGGTTTAGGTGTCGAAAAGGGAATTATCTTCGGTGCAATTGTGGCTCTGATGCTGCACCTTTGGCATACCAGTCGCCCACATATTGCGATCGTCGGACGCTTGGGCAGTTCCGAACATTTTCGTAATGTCCTCCGCTACGAGGTCAAAACTAGTCCACAGGTTTTGGCGATCCGTGTCGATGCCAGTCTTTACTTTGCCAATGCCAAATTTATGGAGAATTTTTTAAATCGAGAAATTAGCGATCGTCCCGATGTAACGAGCGTTCTCCTAGTTTGCAGCGCGATCAACCTCATTGATGCCAGCGCCCTAGAGATTCTCGAAAGTATGATCGCCGATTTAAAGACCCTAGGCATTAACTTCTATTTTTCAGAAGTAAAGGGACCAGTAATGGATAAACTACTCAAAATCGGTTTTGTTGATTATGTCGGTCGCGATCGCTTCTTTCTCTCCACCGATATCGCCATGCGAGAGTTAGCAAATATTTAACCTGCTAAGTAGGGCTTGCCGCTTAATTGCTTTTTCAGCAAGCCCTACTTAAAATCTTCAAACGCTACCACATAGCCGCCTGTGACTGATAAACTGCATCAGAGATCGCGCCTTAGAACACATCAAATCAGTTGAGAATATTTGTGGTTAGGTCAGATTGCGATCGCCCCTTACAAACTTGAGAAGATAATTGTTGAGGCGAATCGCCCTCGAAGCTAAAACTTAAACTTTATTAAGCTTATAGTCGGAGTGAATTTGTAGAGCGATCGCCGTATGACCTTACGAGCAATTTAGTTTGAAGAACGCATTTTTGGAAATCAATAATCCTAGAGTATGAGATAAACTAAAACAATAGGAGGAAATACATATGTTAAAACTAGATACCATCCAAACAGATATCGCTGCGCTACCCGCCGTCGCACAGCAGATTGTCTTCGATCTTGTAGATGTACTCAAAAAACGTTACTTGCAAGTACCTTCAGAAAACAAAGTGCAAGACTGGTCAGACTTTATTGGCTGTATGGAAGCAGAACCAGACCTCTCAAGAAATCACAAAACATACCTTAGCAACGAGCTTAATGAAAAGTATGGTAATCGTTGATACGGGCTTTTGGCTTGCTCTTATTGGTGTTGAACTCATTTAAAATCATTCCTCATTTAATACAGATTTTGCTCATTTTGGCAATACCCTTTCCTATCTTTACCACCACTTTTTGAGATGTTGCCCTGCAAGTAACGTTTTTTGAGTACATCTACAAGATCGAAGACAATCTGCTGTGCGTCGGCGGGTAGCGCAGCGATATCTGTTTGGATGGTATCTAGTTTTAGCATGTGTATTTCCTCCTATTGTCTTAGTTTATCTCATCTCTAGGATTATTGATTTCAAAAAAATGCGTTCTCCAAACTAAATTGCTCGTAAGGTTATATGGCGATCGCTCTACAAATTCACTCCAACTATAAGCTTAATAAAGTTTAAGTTTTAGCTTCGAGGGCGATCGCCTCAATAGTCATCTTCTCAAGTTTGCGATTAGGCGATCGCAATCTCACTCAACAAATATTCGCGAGTAATTTGATATGTTTTAGATTACGGTCAAGACCATTTTAATCACTTTCATTCTCAAAATTTAAAAAGAGTAATCTTTCCCTCT
>JBBQRB010000231.1:0-4900 GCA_038215315.1 Pseudanabaenales cyanobacterium | reverse complement strand
GATGAATTTGGAAGCCCTACTCAAGCAGCTTGCTTTTTTATTTTTTTTTTTTTTTTTTCTTCCTATACCCAACCTTCTCCCAATACCCACTGTCCTTCCCCTTTCGCCCGCCCCCCCCCCCCCCCCCCCACCACTAATCTTTCACTGGTAAAGGAGTAGGCATAAAACCAAAATCCAAAAAGCTATGGCAGACAAGTTTAACTTTTATTGGCTAGCGAATTTGATAAAGAAAGTAGCACCATTGTTAGGTTGGCTCTCTGCCCAAATCTTGCCGTTATGCCTTTGGATAATTCTTTGCACGATCGCTAAGCCAATGCCAGTACCTTCAAACTCTTTTTCGTTATGTAACCGTTGAAAAGCGCCGAAGAGTCTATCCGTATATTCCATCTGAAACCCTACGCCATTGTCTTTGACTCTGATTGTTTGGTTGGGAAGGCTATCAATTTCGATGAGCGGATGGGGCTGATTGCGACTAAACTTCAGCGCATTACCGATCAGATTACAAAAAACCTGCTGTAGTAAGATCTGATCACCGACTACATCAGGCAAATCACCGATCGCAAATTCAACTCGCGAGCTATAGCTAGGATCGTTACCAATAATCTCGATCGCCTCATCAACAAGTTGACGAATGGAAACTTGTCTTGATTCTAACGGTCTACGCCCATAGCGAGATAGGGTGAGCAATCCGTCAATCAGATGCCCCATTTTTCGACTACTGTTATGCACTACTTCTAAGTAATGGATAATCTTAGGATCATTAATCGCTTCATGCCCTTTTAACTGCTGCTGCAAGGCATTGACAAAGCCATTCATGTGTCGCAGAGGGGCGCGTAAGTCATGGGATACAGAGTAACTAAAGGATTCTAGTTCTCGATTTGTAAGCTCTAATTGATGGGCTGTTTGGATAATTTTCGCTTCATTGAGCTTGCGATCGCTAATATCTGTAACACGCACAAGATTAATTATTTTGTCTAGTAAAGTAATTGGCTTAACGGCAAGATTGCCCCAAAAACTTCGACCTTGAAGCGAAATATATTCAACTTCACGGCTCCAAAACCCATTGATTTTTAACTCTAAATTAATATTTGCCATCTCTTCTTCAGAAAAGAGCGATCGCTGAAGTGTATGCCCTTCGATACCAATTAGTTGAGATTTATCAGAAGCTTCAAATAGTTGAATCGCGTATTTATTACAGTCGTTAGTTAACAAGGTTTGAGCATCAACTAAAAATAAAGCGTCCGTAGACTCGTTAAAAATTGCTTCCCGCAATTCTCTACTGCGGTTTAGCTCTGCTTCGGCTAGTTTGCGTTTAGTGATATCCATCACAGTCCCAAAAATCTGCGTCGGATTTCCTGTCAGATTGCAAATAACTTCACCACGCGCATAAACATCAAGAATATTTCCATTTTGCCAACAGATGCGATATTCAATATCATAGGATTTGCCAGTGGCGATCGCAATCTGAACTGTTTGATTAAATCTTTCCCAATCATCGGGGTGAAGATAGTTGATTAGCTCTAGATAAGTAGGTGTAACGATACTTGGATCGCGTCCAAAGATACGAAATACCTCCTCCGACCAGACCAAGTTACCTGTGATCAGATCAAATTCCCAACTACCAATCTTGCCGACGCGCTGAGCCGTCTTGAGGTGAGTATCACTCTTAATTAATTGCTCTTCAACTAACTTGCGATCAGTAATATCTCTCACGATTACTAATAGTTCATCTTCAAAGTAAGGGGCAATCCGAACTTCTTCGTAGGTTATCTTGCCATACTTAGTTATTTGATGCTCATAGACATGGGCTTTCCCTGTAGCGATCGCTTGTTGACATAAATTCAACTGCATCTGTACTGCTTCTGGGGATAGAACTTCTGAAATGTGTTTCTGAATAGGTATATATTTTTCCTGTTCAGGTGATGCTGGGATGAAGTAATTTAAGCAAGTTCCATCAGGCTTGATCAATAATAACAAGTCGGGTATTGTTTGCAAAATCGTCCGATTACGCGCTTCACTGCGAGCCAGTTCTTTTGTACGTTGCTCAACTCTTTGTTCTAGTTCTTCATTAAGTTCTGCTACTTCTGACGCGATCGCGTCTATACGAATCGGCTCACCTAAGTCATTCTTCGATATCTTTAGTCGGCATGAAAACCAGCGAAATTTTCCATTTGATGACAAAACCCGATAGTTAACTCTTGTCGAACCATGTAACTGTACTTCGGCGATCGCCTGTTGCATTTTTAATTGATCTTCTGGCGCGATCGCTTGCAACCATCGCTGAGGATTCTCAATCAACTCTAGATGCGAACATTGATATAGACTCAAAGAGGCGCTATTAAAAAAAAGCGGTGTCAAATTTGGCAGCGATAAAGCCCAGACGATATCGTCAAACCCATCGACAATTTCAGCTAGTAAGTTTTCACAGTCCCACATATTAGATTCTTCAACCAAATGTTTAGGAGTGACTCATTGGCTTAATACTACTCTAGCCAATACTACAGCGCTTCGCGCCGCAACTCTTTTCTTGGTTTTGTATAGCTGTCGCCAGTCTTATTAGGACATAAAGCCTAAAAGAGAGAGGCGGCGCTCCGCGCCACCTCTCTCTTTTAGGTTTTAATCTGTCCTACAGCAGATTGAAAACAAACCAAACCCAGATTTTTTGTAAAAGCCCCGCTTCGCGGGGCTTTTACAAAAAATTTGGGTTTGGTCGGGATTTGCTGTAATCCAAGTGGCGACGACTATATTACTTAGTGACAGCTATAAATGTATTGAACTACTTATTTACAAGGTAAATCCATGAGTACTATTACTCAAATCAAAGATATATTGCAAGACAAGTTAGGCGCAGTCATAATTGAAATTGAAGATCGTAGCGATCTTCACAAACATCATCAAGGCAGGATGAATGCGCCTGTGGGAAGTGGTCACTACGATGCGATCGTTGTTGCGGATAGCTTTGCAGGTAAAACGATGATGCAGCAACATCGTATGGTCTATACTGCCCTCGCAGAACAGATGCAAACGACCATTCACGCACTTGCCCTCAAGACCTACACCCCTGAGCAATGGCAACAAATATCTGAATAATAATGCGCCGCTTCATGGCGCATTATTATTGTCGCTAGTCTTACCCAAACCCAAGAAATTATTTAATAGGCTGGCGAAGCTAGCCTATTAAATAAAACCCAAAGAGGTGTGGCGCAAGCGCAGCGTACGCCACACCTCTTTGGGTTTTAAGCTACTTATTACTGAGATAAAGCAAACTTACGAGACTCAAAAAGTTTAATTACCGCCCCCTTAATCATTGCCATTACCTCAGGATCGCAGCTAGAAATTAACTCCTCAGCAGTCAAACTCCCCTTAAAAAATTCCTTAGACAGCTTCAACATTCTTTGCATTTCTTTAAAGCCGATCGACTTCACCATAAAAGTAGCCACAGGCGAGTTCTTAACATCGTAGCTAGAGTTCACAGTGCGTCCTTTATCGAGAAGCTCCAACACCTCCACCTCGATCGCAGTAGTTGGCTGATTTGGCTCGATTACCGCTGGCAAAAACTGCTCTAAACCCACTACTTGTGTATCATCTAGTGGCAATTCGCCCATCATTGTAGATAGAGAAATATCGCGTCCAATCCGAAAAGATAGAGCTTCTAGAACAGCGATCGAAGTTAACTTAGTTCCTAAATAGAGCTGTGCCACTTCTAAGTTCTGTCCAGTTTGTGCAAGCAGCTTGTAATAGGTTTTCTCATCTGGCTCATTACGATAGCGTCGAAAAACGATATCAGGGGTAAGGAAATTCATGAAGCCTTCCATCTTTTGAATGGAAATTCGATACCCATGCACACTATAAGAGTTAACATTTCGCAGATCATGATTTGTCTCTGGAATCAAGTTCCACGTGTTATTGAGAAATCGAGAAGAATTAGGGCTAGCAAAGTTTTCCACATCTCGATTAGACAATCGTACAGCCCGTTTTACGGTTTTTGCTATTTTTGAATCATCCCAGCCGAGCTTAAAAACTTCATTAACATTAACCAAGCGTCCAAAAAGTAAGTCTGAACAAGTCAGCCCAGACTCTAAACGAGGACGGAAGGGAATAGTTGCCTCAATACAAGCAGCAATTTCTGAGAGCTGAGAAAAAGACAGCATACTCTCTAGGGCTTTAGTCGCAATCAGAGCGCTTAAAAATTCATTTTGTCCAGACATAGGCAGTAGAGCCTGTCCATGCTGAAACCCAAACATCATCAGCACCATATTAAAAACTGCGTCCTCTTGCAGTTCAGGCGGATCGAAGATCACTAATTGTTCGCAATCTTCCTTGACGTAAGGCGAAATATAACGACTGATATTGACACTGATGCCTTGATCAACCTGAACATAAACTAAGTCATGGAACAAAGCCGAAATGGCCTCGATCGCATCGCCACCTTCACCCACCTCGAAGATGTGATCGGGAGTATGAAATGAGCGCCAAGGACCTGTCATCGTCTGAATAATTAGATTGGAGATTTTTGCAAGCTCAGCTTTATCCACATTACCCTGCAAATCTGCGATCGCTGACATCAGACAATCTAGACATTTTTGTTCATCCGAGGCAGTGTTCATCCAATCTTCTCCGCATTTAATCTCTTTATATAGTCTGTTGAGGCTTTGTGTAGTACAGGAAAACTTTTGAAAGATTGGCTATGCAAGCTTTTCTAAATTTTTTGGGCTTTATTGCGCCTACTTACTTATTAGACTTGCCATTATTTGTTACATATTAGTATGACTCTCTGAGAATGCAGAGAAATTTAGCATAAACTACTTACTACTAAGTTTAATTCAGCATAAGTCCTTAATTATAAAAAGTGAGCTTACAGCCTATTGATACTTTAAAGGATACAGAGAAATTTTTGAAA
>JBBQRB010000230.1:0-4903 GCA_038215315.1 Pseudanabaenales cyanobacterium | reverse complement strand
AAAAAAGCCCAATTTTTAGTTAAAGAGGTATTAATCCAGTTCCAGCCAATCTTGAGATAACTAAGCCCACGAAACCAATGGGGGTCAACGAGACGACGACGGTCAGAATTAACGACACTGAGACCTTGAGCAGTCAAAAAGATGGTGGTCATCGCCAATACTAAACAAAGGCGGGAGAGAGCAGGAGCAGGGCGGATGCGGGAGAGAGCAGGAGCAGAGCGGATGCGGGAGGATTCTAAATCAAAACCATTAGATTTATCATCCAAGAAATTCTCCTCAATATCAAAGCGGAGTCCATACTCACGAAAAGTTTGGATGGTGGTTGGCTCAGTACTGAGAATATACCAATACTCTTTGCTAGTTGTTTCCCAAGCTGCGGCGATATGCATCCCCGTAAGAGATTTGGATTTGTGGACTGTGACATTGTGAATCAGCTTAGCTTCACCGATACCAAGGTGCAATTGTTTGAGGGTTTGCCAACCCTGTTTCGGTTGATATACCCAAGTATTAGATTTGAGTCTGACGCGACATTGCCATTGCAAAGTCTGCACATAACGCACAAATTCTGGATTACCAAAGGCTCGGTCAGCCAATAAAATTACCTTGACATTCTCAGGCAGTAGTTTTGCTGCTCGTTTGAATATTTCTCGATAGCTATCAATTTTCACACTGCTACTGCGGTGCTTGATTACTCGCCAGCACAGGGGCAAAGCTCGACCACGATGCACTACACATAATCGAATCATGCAGTACTCTTCCCACAGTTGACTGGTGTCAAAACTCAGATATATATTCGCCTCTTCCCATTTTGATAAGTATGCTTTGATTACGGGACTATATAGCTTGGCGGGATTGATGCGTGGATTGTTTAACCATCGCGATAACTGTCTTTGGGTACTCTGCGCTATCAGGGCTTTGGTGTTCATATGGCTCACCCATTTTGTCAAATTCACACTTCCTGCCGCGATTAATCCCACCATCATCCATACCATTACTCCCAAATGTCTCACATCTGACCACGGACAGTATTGACTACCAAATATTCTTAGTTCATCATAGAGGCGTGAGGCGTTTTGGGTCATTTCGATCTATGCTCCTTTTCTTTCAAAAACAGCATACGCCTCTTTTTTACCTTATTCCTCTACCTGTATACTTTTTCTTGCTCTTCCTTATACTTTTGTCAGTCAATCAGGGTAGATAGAGAAAGCGCTATCGCTAGAAGTCCACAAGGATTTCGGAGATAAAAATGAACAACGAAAATTGTCGAATGTTGCTATATAGAGTTAGCAACTATTATGTGATAGTGAGCTTCACTTTATCGATAAAAAAGATAGAAGTCAGACTCAAAGATCATTATGCCTGTAAAATTCTCGAATGCAATCAAGATACAGTACTATTTATCCCACCAAAAGCTGGAACGATCCAGCAAATGCTAGCGAGTGGAAAAATACAAGACTGCACTAAGTGGCACTGGTCAGCTAATTCGTAGTAGAGCCGTAAACCCTGGATTTGTAAGGCTTTGAAGTTTAATTGTTGGAAACGACTAAAACCTTATTGGGTCTGTGCTATGTAGCTTTACATCCCGAACTAGCTGACCAGTCCCCACTGAGTAGGTAAGCATAAAAACTCTTAAAGCCCAGAAAGCTGTAGTGCCTGCTGCGCGTGCGTTACAGCTTTTTGAGTTTTGGGGTTTATTATGCTTACCTACTTAGGGCTTGCTGAAAAAGTCTACAGAGGGCACTTAGAGGCAACACAGCTTGAAAAATAGTATTTTGTCGCGTATTTCCCAAATTTACCTAGCGATTTTCCACGGAAGTGCAAGGTTTTTGAGGCTCTAGATGCTTTAAACTTGCACTTGTTTAGGTGAAAAAAGCTCGAAACTATTGGCTGGCAAAGCTTTTACACTTATTCAGGAAGCCCTACTTAGTATCAGCATAAAGCGCTATAAGTTGATGGTACAGTCATTACAAGATCTTTTCTAAATAACAACAATGGGAAACCTCCAAGGTCGCGATCTTCTCAGTTTGGCGGATTTACAGCCAAGCGAAATTCAGGAATTATTAACCCTTGCAAGACAACTTAAAGCAGGAGAAGTTGAATTCGACTTCCAACGCAAAACCCTCGGCTTACTATTTCGCAAAGCATCAACTAGAACAAGAGTCAGCTTTACTGTGGCGATGCATCAGTTAGGTGGAAACGTAATCGACCTTGATCCTAACGTAACGCAAGTTAGTCGTGGTGAGCCGATAGAAGACACAGCTCGAGTACTTGACCGTTACCTAGATGTTTTGGCTATTCGCACCTTTGAGCAGGCGGAACTAGCAACCTTTGCCAAATTCTCAAAGATTCCCATTATCAATGCCCTAAGCGACCTAGAGCATCCCTGTCAAGTTCTAGCAGATTTACTTACAGTAATGGAAAACTTTGGCTCTTTGAAGGGGCTAACTCTTACTTACTTAGGCGATGGCAATAATATGGCACACTCCCTAATGATTGGTTGCGCTCTTGTGGGTATGAATGTACGCATTGCCTCACCAAAAAGCTTTGCCCCAGATCCCGCGATCGTCTCTCAAGCCAAAGCTTTAGCTCAACATTCTGAAGTAATCGTCACCGACGATCCAAAATCAGCAGCAAACGGGGCTCATGTTTTGTATACAGATGTGTGGGCAAGCATGGGACAAGAAGCAGAAGCAGAAGATAGAATCCCCATTTTTCAACCCTATCAACTGAATTCAGAACTAATGGCTTTAGCAGATAAAAATGCGATCGCCCTACATTGCCTGCCTGCCCACCGTGGAGAGGAAATTAGTAGTGAAGTAATGGAAGGTCAACAATCACGCATCTGGGATGAAGCCGAAAATCGTCTTCATGCCCAAAAAGCCCTTTTAGCAAGCGTTCTATAATCAGAAAACCCAAAGATCTGTGGCACATGCGCAGCGTGCGCCACAGATCTTTGGGTTTTCTTTTACACACTTACAATGCTAACTTATCTGCAATCAACATATTAGTTGACTGCGGTTCTGCTCTACCTTGAGTTTGTTTCATCACTTTTCCAACGAAAAAACCAAGCAGCTTAGTTTTACCAGCTTGATACTGCTCTACTTCCTTAGGGTTAGCAGCAATCACTTCATCAATAATCTTCTCAAGATCTGTACCCGCTAAAACAGTCAAACCTTTAGTAGTCACAAGTTCCTTTACCGAACCACCTTTAGTCATCAATTCAGGCAAAATATCCTTTGCAATTTTGCTACTAATTGTTCCATCAGCAATTAACGCGATCATTTCAGCCAAAGTAGCAGGTGTAAGTGCAATATCAGCTATTTTTAATTTGTTTTCATTTAAGTAGGCTGTAACATCACCCATTACCCAGTTGAATACTTGCTTAGGATCAGCACCCTCAACAATAGTTGCATCAAAGAACTCAGATATACTGCGATCATCAGCTATGAGTGCTGCATCATAAGGAGTCAATCCAAGATCAACTTGGTAGTGCTTTCGCTTTGCCGCAGGTAGAGTAGGCAACTCAGATCGATATTTTTGCAACGTGGCAGTTGGAACCTCAATCGCCATCAAGTCAGGTTCGGGAAAATAACGATAATCACTAGCACCCTCCTTAGAGCGCATACTGATAGTCTTCTGAGAGTTTTCTTCCCAAAGTCGAGTTTCTTGCTTGATAGGTTCACCGACAGCAATCGCTTCAATTTGGCGATGAATCTCAAAATCAATAGCTCTTTGAATAGCATTGAAAGAGTTCATATTTTTGATCTCTACTTTTGTGCCGAACTTATCTTGCCCAATAGGACGGACAGAAATATTCACGTCACAGCGCAATGACCCCTCTTGCATATTGCCATCACAAACACCTAAATATCGCAAAATTCTTCGTAATTCCTGAGCATAAGCCGCCGCCTCCACTCCAGATCGCATATCAGGTTCCGAAACAATTTCACATAGCGGTACACCAGTACGATTGAAATCTACCAGTGAATGACTAGAACCAGACAGGCGATCGCTACCCCCATGAACTAACTTCCCAGCATCCTCTTCCATATGTAGTCGAGTAATACCAATTCGTTTCGTGATGCCATTTTCTAACTGAATCTCTAGCCACCCATGCTCAGCGATCGGTAAATCATACTGAGAAACCTGATAATTCTTGGGAAGATCGGGATAAAAATATTGCTTACGATCAAACTTACTATGACTAGCAATTTGGCAATTAAGAGCTAACCCAGACTTAACCGCATATTCCAAGACTTTTTCATTCAGAACAGGTAAAACCCCTGGCATACCCAAACAAACAGGACAAACATTGGTATTTGGTAAAGTGCCAAACTGAGTTGAACAACTACAGAATATTTTAGAAGCTGTCGTTAATTGACAATGAGTTTCCAAACCAATAACAGCTTCATAACGAACTTTATTCTGATTGTGATCATCGAAGGATACGGTCATAGAAAATATTAACGAGAGTTTGCTAGAAAAGTTATTTTAAAAAGTAGTTTATAGCAATTCCGACACCAATGAGTTATAGACAAGCGGTTGAAGACCCTTGTTCAGTATAGTTTAGTCAAATTGTGTATATGTCACCAAAACGATCATTGCTAAATAACTACTTAGTTACAACTTTTCAACTAATTATAACAAGACATTAATAAAGCCTAAAGCGCTTTATTAATTCACAAAGGTCTTCTGACTCTGTAAAAGTCGTTAATGGGATGTAGTATGACCATACTAAAATGTACATGACACAAAAAGAAAGGAGAGTAAATAACTAGATAAGCTAGATATTTACTCTCCTTTCTTTTTAAATAATAAGCTTGGCATCGAGCTATTTTCCCGTAGGGCTACCCCTAAAGTATCTTCACCGTGACAGCGTTTCACATCTGAGTTCGGGATGGGT
>JBBQRB010000229.1:0-4907 GCA_038215315.1 Pseudanabaenales cyanobacterium | reverse complement strand
AGCAAGTCAGAGCCAGTGAAGCTAGTGTTGAGGTCTAAACGAACACGGCTAGATACAAAGACATTGGTGCTGGTAGGAAATCCAGGGTTTGTATTACCACTAGCTCCTTGAACGGACATGATTGCTTCGCCAGAAAGCTTGGTGGTGGTGGAGAACTGTTGGGCTTCGAGCTTAGCGGTCTTGGCATCGAGGGCATCAACACGACCACGGAGGGTTGCTAGTTCAGCCGCAAACTCTTCTTGAAGCTTTTGTAAGGTGGAGAGGTCTTCTTGAGATACCTTGTCAGCCAAACCTGCGGAGATGATTTCGTTGATTTTGTCTAAGCAAGCGTTTAGACCAGCAGCAAATTCAAAACGGCTGGTTGCTTGGTTGCCGCGAAAGGTGCTGTCAGGATAGCCAGCAATACAGCCATAGCGCTCAACGAGGGATTGCAAAGCGGTGAAAGCCCAATCAGTAGGACGGACATCGCTAAGTTGAGATACAGAAGTGACGTTTTGAGCGACTGGATCGTTTCTCATTGCTTGGCTGATTTGAGATACGCTTGTTTCGGCAAGTGCAGGGGATGCTGCAACAGCACCGATTACTCCCAACAAACCTAAACTGCTAGCTAAATTCATAGATAATTTTTTCATTTTTCACTCCTCACGAGAGTCAACTTTTAATTTATTACAAGTATATATGTAGCTTTAAAACTCGTAAAACACATCTTAATAAATTTACTTCTTTACGAAAGTAGATTTTGCTAAGTTGAATACATATATCTTGAATGGTTGTATCCTAGCACACCAGTTATTGTGTTTGGTCATCCAATTGGGTCATATTCAATGAAATATTTCTCAGTAGGCTAATCAATCTAGAATCTAATAATCACTTCTGCACGCATGAATTACTTATGTCCTTTTCCAGTCAAAGCCAAGATTTAGATCGATTATCTGATCAAAACTTGATCGAGATTAATCAACAGTTAGAAAGTGAAAATTCTCGCGATCGCTTGCGTGCATTGGTCTCGCTACGAAATTTACCGCCTGAGCAAGCCGTGCCATTGATATTAAAAGTAATTGATGACGAAAATTTGCAAATTCGCTCAATGGCTGTATTTGCTCTGGGGCTTAAACATACTGAAGATTGTTTTCCTGTATTAGCAAAAATTTTAGAGACTGAAAATGACTATGGGATTCGCGCTGACGCGGCGGGAGCAATGGGATATTTGCAAGATAATCGCGCTGTTGAGCCTTTGCTAAGAGCTTTTTATGAGGATACGGAGTGGTTGGTAAGATTTAGTGCGGCGGTGTCTCTGGGTAATTTGGGAGATGTCCGCGCCTACGATGCACTGATTCAGGCTTTAGATAGTGAAGAAACAATGTTGCATCAAGCTGCGATCGCGGCTTTGGGTGAAGTTGGTGATAACCGTTGTGTGGAGAAGATTCTCAAATTTGCCCAATCAGAAGATTGGCTGACTAGGCAACGACTAGCCGAAGCCTTAGGTAATCTCAAATGTGACAAGAGCTTATCGGCTCTAAATTATTTAGCAAAAGATGCCCATCCACAGGTTGTGGCAGCAGCGAAGTATTCGCTAGATCGCTTGTAGGCTCAGCCAGTTTTGAGGTTTTCAGTGCCGATGGTGCTGAAAATCCACCAATAAGAGAGTTGCGCCGCGACTCTCTTATTGGGTTTCGATCTGTCCTACGACACTTGGCGACAGCTATATTTATAGTGAAACTTGCTGATTTTGTGAATATCCTATTGACTTAATTGTTTGTTTAAAGATATACTTATGAGTTCGGAATTTTAAACTGTAAAGCTATGCCCCTACCGATTGTTGCCATTGTCGGTCGCCCCAATGTGGGCAAATCTACGCTCGTGAACCGTTTGTCGGGTGAGCAATATGCGATCGTTTACGATCAACCAGGTGTCACCCGCGATCGCGTTTATCGTGAATGCTTTTGGGGAAAGCACGAATTTCAAGTCGTGGACACTGGTGGTTTGGTCTTTGACGATGAGACTGAGTTTTTGCCAATGATCCGTGAACAAGCGGAAATCGCGATTCGAGAATCTGCGGCAGTAATTTTTGTGGTTGATGGTTTAGCGGGAATCACTGACGCTGATGAGCAGCTTGGTGGCTGGTTGCGGCGACAAAACATTCCTGTACTATTGGCGGTTAACAAGTGCGAAGGCTCTAAGTATGGACTTTCTCTAGCCGCAGAATTTTGGAATCTAGGATTAGGCGAACCAATCGCTTTGTCTGGGATTCATGGTAACGGGACTGGAGAATTGTTAGATGAATTGATCAAATATTTGCCACCCCCTGAGGAAGTAATCAAGGAAAGTGATGAAATTAAGGTGGCTATTATTGGTCGCCCTAATGTTGGTAAATCAAGTTTGCTAAATTCTTTCATTGGTGAAAATCGCAGTATTGTTAGCCCTATTTCGGGGACAACTCGCGATGCGATCGATATGTCAGTCGAGCGCGATGGTAAAAAATACCGCTTGATCGATACGGCAGGTGTACGCCGCAAAAAAAATATTGACTATGGGATTGAATTTTTTAGTATTAATCGAGCTTTTAAGGCGATCGGTCGATCCGATGTTGTTTTGCTAGTAATTGATGCCCTTGATGGAGTTACTGATCAAGATCAGAAACTAGCAGGTCGAATTAATGATGAGGGCAAAGCCTGTGTAATTGTGGTTAACAAATGGGATGCGATCGAAAAAGATTCTTACACCATTTATGACTACACTGCCGAAGTGATGAGCCGCTTGATGTTTGTGGAATATGCGCCGATTATTTTTGTGAGTGCGCTCACAGGGCAGCGAGTTACTCAAATCCTTGATCGTGTAGATATAGCAGCCGAGCAACATAAGCGCCGCGTTCCTACGGCAATTTTAAATGAGGCTCTAAATGAAGCGGTGACATGGCACGCGCCACCCACCAGTCGCGGTGGTAAACAAGGCAAAGTCTATTACTGTACTCAAATTTCTGATGGTCCACCGACGATTATCTTATTTGTTAACGATCCTCATCGCTTTAACGATAATTACAAGCGTTATATCGAAAATCAATTCCGTAAAACTCTAGGTTTTGAAGGTACTCCCCTCAGATTTATTTGGCGCGGCAAAAAAGATCGCGAAATCGAAAAGTCGAAAAACTCAGCATTAAGGTAAACAAAAAGAGCGCATTGCGCTCTTTTTGTTATGGCTATAATTGTCTGGACGGTTATACCGATTTACAAAATGGAAAATGTTGGCGATCGCCTGCCACAAAAAATATGACCGCAGCAGAACAATCTTTGTTTGAAAGCTATACTCTTGGAGCTGCTACTTTTGACTTGAGTGGCTTGCCAAAGGAGTATTACACACTTGTTGATGGCAGTAAGAGTTTGACTTGGGTTCAGCCGATTTTTCAAGCATTGGGTCTAAAGTCCTTATTGACCGCCTCTCTACCTGTAGAAAATTTTACCTATGCGGTAATTCATGGCAAAGATCATACTGCGATCGTCATTAGGCAGCAGTCAAATTATTTAGCATTATTAACTGTTCCTGATCGCCAAGCTATTAATGAGCGATATTTAGGTTGGGCGCAGTCTTTTGATGCCACTTCTTTACGAAACAATCCTAAGTTTCAGGTCATCTAGTATGCAATTGATCTTAGCTGGAGATATTGGTGGGACAAAGACGCTTCTGAGTCTGGTTCAAAAAAGTGATCATCATCAGGGCTTTGAACGCTTGTATGACCAGCGTTTTGCTAGTAATGGCTATGCCACCTTTGAAGAACTCTTAGTTGAATTTATGACGCTGGCTAGGTCGAATTTGCAGAATCTGCCGCCGCTTACATCTGCTTGTTTTGGCATCGCGGGCCCTGTCAGCGATCGCAGTTCTCAGCTAACTAACTTAGGTTGGAATATTGAGAGCGATCGCCTTGCAGTGGCGTTAAATATCAGCGAATCCCATAAAGTTAATTTGATCAATGACTTTGTGGCAGTTGGCTATGGGATCTTGGGGTTGCAACCTGATGATCTCTGCACTTTGCAAGTGGGCAAGGCTAAAAGTTATGCACCAATGGCAGTGTTAGGGGCAGGCACAGGGCTAGGGGAAGCTTATTTAAGTTGGGGGGGCGATCGCTATGAAGTGTATGCAACTGAAGGTGGGCATACGGACTTCGCCCCCAGAAATGAGCTAGAAATCGAGTTGCTGCAATATTTGCTAAAGCGTCATAATCGCGTTTCGGTGGAACGTGTGGTTTCGGGTTTAGGGATCATAGCAATCTATCAATTTCTATGCGATCGCCAAGGGAATGAGGGCTTACTAGATGTTAAGTCGCGACTGCTTGGTGGTGCTGCGATCGCGGATGCGGCTCTAAATAAGTCCGATCCCTTGGCTATGCAGACTATGCAAGTCTTTGTTTCAGCGTATGCGGCGGAAGCAGGAAACTTAGCTCTAAAGCTGATCCCCAATGGCGGTTTATATATTGCGGGAGGGATTGCCCCTAAAATATTACCTTTATTACAAAAGATTGAATTTTTAGAGATTCTCAAAACTAAAGGTCGAGTTGGCACAGTTTTAACTGATATTCCCATCCATGTAGTGTTAAATCCTGACGTTGGGCTAATTGGAGCGATTGTTTATGCTAAAAGCTTTTGTACTCCCCAATAAGTAACTAGGCAAAAGAAACCTTAAAACCCAAAAAGCTGTAGCGCACGCGCAGCGTGCGCTACAGCTTTTTGGGTTTTGGGTTTAATTATGCTTGCCTACTTAGATAATTAGCGGTGCGCGGCGAAGCCGCGTACCGCTAATTATTTATTAACTTTGCTCGAATTTTGTCGCTGTAAGTCATAGTTAAGGAGCCAGTCTCTGAATTGTCCAAGGTTGTTCTTGAGCTTGCTGACTATATAAAAAGCGATCGTGTAAGC
>JBBQRB010000228.1:0-4939 GCA_038215315.1 Pseudanabaenales cyanobacterium | reverse complement strand
GTGAAGATCAAGAGTCTGTTGACGCAAATTCAATTCAATTTTCTGGAAATCAAGATGAAGTAGATCAGCCATTGCCTGATAACGCGATGTCTGATTTAGGAGAAAAAATCCCAGCCATAAACTCATCAGGAGTAAGCCACTCAGAAGAATCAGCAATCATTACAGACATTGATCGACTAAAGCAAGAGCAAGAAAAATTAAGAGCTGAGTTAGATAGTCTCAAAAACACGAAGTCCAAAGTCTTAGAATCACAAATTGACGATCTGCAATCGGGGATCATTCGTATAACTCAAGCTGATCTAGCTCGTCTCGAATACCAAAAGCAAGAACTCCAAGCCGCGATCGCTGTCCTTGAAAAGAGAAAAGACCGTCTAGATAAAGAAATGACCACTACCTATGCAGGTGCGTCTCAAGATATCGCCGTGAGGGTACAGGGCTTTAAAGAATATCTAGTTGGTAGCTTACAAGACTTGGTGGCGAGTGCCGAAAAACTCAATCTTGCGCCTCCACCAACCAAAACAGCGGTTGAGGCTGTAGTAACGCCCGACAAAAAGGTGACTCCAGAGCCACTATTGCTGTCAGAGCAGACATTTGCCGATTATAAACAGCGCGTTGATCAACTATTAGATCGTTATCGGACTTTGCCAGACTACTATGGTCCCGCGTGGAAACTTAGACGTACATTTGAGCAAGTTCACGCCGATCGCGTTTCTAAGTGGTTCTTTGAGCAGTCTGGGCGTGGTGCAATCCGCACTATGGGGACTCGATTGCAAAACATTCTAGTAACATCAGCCGCAATATCAGTTCTTAAAGCTGTTTATGGCGAAAAATTACGGGTGCTAGTATTGGCAACATCGCCCGAACGTCTCGGCGAATGGCGACGCGGATTTCAAGACTGTCTAGGCTTGACTAGAGAAGATTTTGGTTCAGATAAGGGGATTGCCCTCTTTGAAGATCCTGAACCTTTGGCAACTAAAGGCGATCGCCTTGTCAAAGAAAAACTAATGCCCATCGTGGTAATCGATGAATCAGAAGAATTAATTGCCGTGGACTTACTGCGCTTTCCTCTGTTGATTGCTTTTGGTGGCGCACCTGAATCTAGAACGCCAACCCCATCTACCTACACAAACACTCGCGAAACCTCAAATAATAAGGATTACATTCGTGAAAATCCCCGTGAGTATAATCAAAACGCAAACAGGGATTCCCCTTACAAGGATCGGAGTAGTCGTGACAATGGTTCACGAGAACCACGGGATTATTCTAGTCGGAACTATGGTAGCGATCGCGAAACTCGTGACAGTAGCTATGGTAAAGATCAAGGGCGGAACAATCAAGAATCTGAGTGGGACTGGTAAATAAACAAAAAGCGGCGCAGTGCGCCGCTTTTTGTAATGGCAGAGATTGTAACTAAGAGACGATGTGATCGCGCCAACTCTTAACCACTTGGGTTATTTCTTTTTAGGAGCTGGCTTTGGTGTATTAGCTGGCGTAGTCCTTGCTGGAGCAACTTGAGGCTTAGTTGACTGAGGACTATTTTTGAGGATGTACTCAAAGGATGTACGCGATGGTACAAACTGGAAACTCTCAACTTCAGGATTGGACTTATTGTCTTTAGAAACCATCGAATCTAAAACCTGAAACAAGGAAGCAACTTGAATCTTTGTAGCCTTGGCAACATTAGGTTGTTCTTTGCTAGCGCGATCAAGTAAGCCTTGAAGATCAGTCTTATCAAGGAAGAATGGAACAACTTGTTCTTTCTTTCCATTTTGATCGATGCTCATCGTCAATAAGCCTTGACTATTTGCTTGTCCGCCAGTCGCAAAGAAAACAGGTACATTGGGAATCTTGTCAGCAGCTATACCTTGAGATACCAAAATTGTTCGCGCTGAGTCAATGCTTGCCTTAGATGGAATAAATTGAAAGACAACTTTCTTGTCTTTATTTTGGCGAATCACCTGATAAGCATCATTCATCGAACGAACAACAATCTGCGCTTTTTTACCAACATCAGGGTTTGATTTTTTTACCTGAGTCAGCATCATTTGAGCCTCATCAGGGCTGAGGAAGAAAAACAAAAGCTGGCTATCATCAGGCTTGACATTTGGCTGTGGAGGCACTGCTCCCAAAAGAGGAGCGCCCTTATCATCTGTAATTGTAAACACAGGAATACTGCCCAAACGCTCTAAAACTTGAGCCTCAGTAAGAGCTTCAGCCTTGAGAGTAAATATGGGACTAACAGCGATCGCTCCTGCGACACTTGCGATGGCTGCTAGCTTAACCAACGACTTAAACATGAGCATATTTCTCCTAGCTACAATACTTATTGGGTTTTGGTGGAAAGTTAACAAAATTAAAATTGTAAAAGTGAACGAGCGATAATTGTCAAAAGCCTAAGTTTGACTGCAACTTTAACAACAACTCACCGCAAAAGGCAACCTTTTTAGATAAGCTTTAAGCCTTGCTTGCAAACTATCACCTGACCTTAAACGACTCGTTGAGAGACATTATAGTTCCTACGTGTCCAGAACTAAGGGCAAAAGCGCTCAAACTAGTTTCATAATGAAAATTGAGAAGCAATTACAAGAAGCAATTACAAATTTTAGTTATGGGCGGTGATGTTATGCCACAGGATGAAAATTTTCTTAGCTTTGATGAAATATTTGAAGAGCTAAACTATCGCCAAGCACAGAGGACATTACGAGATATTGTCGCAAATTTGGACTTGTCTGAACGGGAACGTCGCGGGCTAGAAGAGCCCCTCGAAGAATTGCAACAGATGTTAGACAAGCTAGAGCGGCAGGTCTTGCAGATCGCTGTATTTGGTATGGTGGGGCGCGGTAAATCATCGGTACTAAATGCGCTGATGGGTGGTCATGTGTTTGAAACTGGTCCTTTGCATGGAGTCACTACTAGCCGTCAAGCCGCCGAATGGCAAATCTCCCGCGAGGTGATGCAATCCAATGGCGATCGCACTATTCTCAAAGCTTCTTTTCAAGGCAAAGGAGAAGCAAGAATTGAACTAATTGACACTCCTGGCATTGATGAAGTTGATGGCGAGGGACGTGCGGAACTTGCTAGGCGGATTGCCCAGCAAGCGGATTTGATTTTATTTATTGTGGCGGGAGATATTACTAAAGTTGAGTATGATGCGCTCTCGGAGCTAAGAGGAGCCAGTAAGCCGATCTTGCTAGTATTCAACAAAATCGATCAATATCCCCCTGAAGATCGCCTCGCCATTTATGCCAAAATTCGTGATGACAGAGTTAAGGAGCTATTAACCCAAGATGAAATTGTAATGACTGCCGCTTCGCCCCTTGTGGCAAGAGCGATCCGTCAACCCGATGGCTCCTTTGAAGCTGAGCTAGTCGTTGGTAAGCCTCAAATTGAAGATTTAAAGTTAAAAATTTTAGAGGTACTCGATCGCGAGGGTAAATCTTTAATTGCTTTAAACACAATGATGTTCGCCGACATGGTGCAAGAGCGCGTCGTCCAGCGCAAAATGTTTGTGCGCGATCGCCAAGCCAATCGCATCATTTGGAATTGTGTGATCACCCAATCCGTGGCGATCGCTGTTAACCCTTTTACCGTCATTGATGTGATCACCACGGCAATTATTGATGTGTCGATGATTGTGGCGCTATCGAAACTCTACGGTATCAATATGAGTAATCGCGGCGCGGTGGCTCTGATGCAAAAAATTGCGATCGGCATGGGTGGTATCAGTGCCAGCGAGTTTCTCGCAAACTTTGGTTTAAGCTCGCTCAAAGGTTTATTAGGTATTGCCGCACCCGTCACAGGTGGCGCGACCTTGGGCGGCTATGTATCGGTCGCGATCGCGCAAGCAGGTGTAGCAGGTTTCTCGACCTATGCACTGGGATTAGTCACGAAGGAATATCTTGCCAATGGTGCATCATGGGGAGCCGATGGACCTAAAGCAGTGGTTAAAAGAATTTTGGAAACCATTGACGAAGATTCAATCTTGGCAAGAATTAAAGACGAACTCCGCGCCAAAATCGATTTGAGAAGATTGAGAAAGATTTAGAGAGATATTCGCTAACAAAAAATTACTTTTGTCTTAACCTGCGATCGCTCTTAAGAAATTTCGAGAAAGCCCGCTGGGGTAAGAATCGGGATATTTCTGAAGAGATGCAAAACTAATAGGTCGCGATCGCCTGTTATCAAATAGTCGGCGTTGCCATTAACTGCTAGCTCTAGAAATTTGTCGTCTTTCGGATCTCGGCACGCGATAACGGATTCTTTGATGTCGATGAGTTCGGACTGCTGAGCAAGTTGAGCAATGAACTCAGAACGGATTAATGGGGCTACATATTTGTCAAATTTGGGACGATTCATCACTTCTTGTAATTCTTCAAGGGTAGCGATGGAAATGAGGATAATCCCTAATTGTCTAATTGATTTTACGGCGCGATCGGGGATAGATGAAGAAATAAGAACACTACTGACTAGAGTATTTGTATCGATGACAAATCTGGACTTAGGCATCATCATTCAAGATCTCGTCTAGGATTTCTTGGGTTAAGCCATTTGCTTTAGCTTGTGCTTGCATTTCTTGAATAATTTCTTCTAAAGATCGCCTATTCATAATTTGTTTAAGCCATCCGTTAAGGATAATTTGCATTTTTTGGCGTTCTATCAAGTTTGCGGCTTGATATGCTTTTGCAATTTCTGGTTCGACTTCGATGCTGATTGTTTCCATAATTTACGTTTAAATTAAATTTGTGGATAGGTTTTGGTGTCGCGTTGCTTTTATTATGACAAGAGTTTGGTTTCATAAAGTGTATTAAACCCAGTTTTCCGATAAAAATTTTGCCTTTGTCTTGACCTGCGATGATTGGGGATTATATCAAAGTTATTTTGCAGTAATGAGGGGACGGCGATCGCTATTTGGTATGACTGTTGAGCTTAGGAGATGATG
>JBBQRB010000227.1:0-4983 GCA_038215315.1 Pseudanabaenales cyanobacterium | reverse complement strand
TTTTACTGGTTCGGGTTTGAGCGCAAAGCGCTGGTGCTTCATTCCACTCGATAGCCGAGGTCGGAGAGTTGAAAACGGGACGATCGCCATTTTGGTTGGACTTTCACAAACATTTCCAAATGGACAGAACCCATAATCATCTTCTGCATCTGCATTCTCGCCTTTGTGCCGATTTCCTTTAGCATTTGTCCCTTCTTGCCGATTAAGATTCCCTTTTGCGAATCCCTCTCCACATGAATCGTTGCCATTACGCGGGTAATTTTGGGCTGCTCATCAACTTGATCGATACTGACGGCAACCGAGTGAGGGATCTCTTCGCGAGTAAGCATCAGAATCTGTTCGCGAATCAACTCACCCATGATGAACCGTTCGGGCTGATCCGTCACCAGATCGGGAGGGTAGTAATAGGGACCTAGTGGCAAGCGATCGCACATCATTGCTTGTAGGGCTTCTAATCCTTCGCCTGTGGTTGACGAAAATGGTGCTGCTTGCCAACCATGCTCAGCCGCAAAGCTCTCATAACTAGAGACAGTATCTTTCGCTTCATCAAGCAAATCAATTTTATTGATACCGAGAATAGTCGGAACCTTGCTGTGAAGGATAGTTTCAGCGACAAAAAGATCCCCAGTTCCCATGCGATCGCTACCATCCACGACCAAAACCGTGACATCAACCGAAGAAATTGCCCCGATCGCATTTTTTACAATCGTTTGACCGAGTAAGTGATGCGGTTTATGAATTCCTGGGGTATCGACAAGAACAATTTGGGCTTCGGGTAGAGTTAAAATTCCGCGTAGTCGATTGCGAGTGGTTTGGGCGACGGGCGATGTGATGGCGATCTTTTGACCAATGAGCGCGTTGAGCAAAGTGGACTTACCCACATTTGGTCGCCCCACTAGAGCCACAAAGCCCGACTTAAAACCTTCGCCCGATTCTGGAATCATGGTTGCCTGCGATCGCTACGCTTGTTAAATGAAAAAATGATTATACCTTGCAATCTAAAACCAAATACAGCCTATTGAGACCTTAAGGGGTACAGAGAAATTTTTGAAAGGGGCGCGAAGCGCCCCTTTCAAAAATTTCTCTGGGTTTTATAAAAGCGCAAAGCGCTGTAATAAATGGCGACGCTTCTAGCAATTTTCATTCTGAAAGTGATTTTGGATATTTTTATAAAAAGTCCGTCTGGGGCAGACTTTACTGAGATCTAGTTCTTAAAATGAGCAAGTGTGCATCTATAGCTGTCGCCAATCTAAAACCCAAAAGAGGGTGGCGGCGCTCCGCGCCGCCACCCTCTTTTGGGTCTTGATTTGTTTTGATACAAGTGGCGACAGCTATACAGAGTAAAGCATTTATTGATATCCCCCATTCTTTAAGTCTCAGTTTGCAGTCGCCCTATGCCCCAAGCTAGTTCCAATCAATTACTTATTTGGTCGATCGCCCTAGTTGTCGGCTTATCACTATCGGTGATTATCCTCGGTGAAATCATTTATCGACTCCAACACAGTCGCCGTCCCGTCGCCGCCACATTGCAAGTAGTACGGAACTTAGTACTGCCAATGTTTGCGTTTATGTTGTTTGTACAATATGTTCTACAACGTCCCGCCAGTGACGAGATTGTTAAAGCTGTTCAGACTCTGTTTTGGATTTGTGTAATGCACGCCGCGCTTTCGCTACTAAACGCGGTTATCTTTGAGCAAGCAAAAGCAGATACTTGGCGGGCAAGGGTTCCCAAATTATTAATTGACTTATTTCGTCTATTTCTGGTGCTTTTAGGGACAGCGATCGTTTTGGCAACGGTCTGGAAAGCTGATCTTGCAGGTTTAGTTACGGCTTTGGGGGTGAGTTCGATCGTGATTGGTTTGGCGCTTCAAGATACCCTTGGCAGTGTCATGTCTGGAATTGCCTTACTGTTTGAGCGTCCTTTTTCGGTCGGAGATTGGCTAAAGGTCGGTGACTTGATAGGGCAGGTAATTGATATTAACTGGCGAGCTGTGCGTCTACAAACCTTTGACCTTGAAATGGTGATCATTCCCCACAAGCTAATTGGCAATGAAATCATTCACAACTTTAGCCGCCCGATCGCTATTCATGCTGAGCGAATTAGGCATGGATTTTCCTATAATGACCCCCCTAACTTAGCTAAACACGTCTTGCTGACGACGGCTTTAGAAACCCAAGGAATTTTAAAAGAACCAGAACCACAGATTTTTACAATTTCCTATGATGACTTTGCCATCACTTATGAAGTGAAATTTTTTATTGATGATTACAGCGATATTGAAAGTATTCGCGATCGCTTTATGAGTCGCATTTGGTACGCCGCTCAGCGCAATAGCCTGACGATTCCTTTTCCGATTCGCACTCTCTATCACTTTCATGGACCCACCACTCAAGCGCAGGGAACTTCCAAAAAGTTTACCGAAAGCTTGCAATCATTGCCTTCCTTTGTGCCTTTACAAAATCCTGACTCCGCCGCCGATGGTATTGATTTGCAACATTACGGAACAGGCGAAAAAGTGATCTGGCAAGGTACTCATAACAATGCCCTGTATATTGTAATTACAGGCAATGCCGTGATGACAGTAGTTGATCGAGATCGCTTAGAGCATGAATTGTTAGTAATCAAGACAGGCGAGTTTTTTGGGGAGATGACGCTTTTTTCTGATGAACCTAGCACCATATCAATAACCGCGATCGCTGACTTAGAGGTGATGATGCTATCGTCTAGAGCCGTCAATCAAATGATTGACCGCCAGCCCAATTTTGCCCGTGAAATTAGTCAAATTCTCGAAACTCGCCGCCGCATGGTAAACGCCATCGCCTGATATTTAATAAGTAAGGTTGCAGCGCGAAGCGCCGCAACCTTACTTATTAAAATTGAGGCATCTCTATGGATATGGGGACAAACTCTAGCTGCACGGCGGCTTGCCTGACTTTGGCAGCGAAGGCGAGAGGATCGAGATCAAACTGCTCAAATAGCTCTCGTCCTCGCAAGCAGCGTAATTCAGGATTTTCCGCAGAGCCACTGACCACCCATAGCACAAAGTCCTTATTGGTTCGCGCATTTTCAATCTCGATCGCCGAAATCGCAAAGGATTCGCGATCGCTAGTCAAGCTTTTAATTACTACCGCTTCGCTCACCTCATTCCTGTTGCACTCAAGGTCGTAGCCAACTTGGGACTTGTCCACCGATCGCACCATCCAGCCATCACGCATATACTGCGCCATCACCGAAATCATCGCCAGCTTCTCCGATGTACTCGGATCTTCAATGGAAAATGGGATTGGTTTTTCGACAATCCTTTCTACCAATCGATCAACCACTCTTTCAACCTCAACCAGCCTCTCTACCTCGACTAGTTTCTCCACCTCGACAATCTTTTCAATCTCGACAATCCTCTCTACTTCAACAATTTTCTCAACCTCAACTAGCTTCTCCACTTCGACAATCTTTTCTACAATTTTTTCAACTTCGACAATCTTTTCGATCGCCTCAGTCAAATTAGAAATTGCTACCTCAGCGTCAGAGATAGCCACCTCATTAGAAACCGTGGCAGCTTCAATAATTAGTTTGCTCGTTTCCTCATCTTGATCGAGATCTGCAACCTGTGGCGTATATCGACCATCTCGCAACTCTATGTCTCCTCCACTGATCGCCAAGGGCAAGGGCGCAGCGACCGCTTCATTTGTCTCCGAGACGGTCACTGATTTAAATGATTTAGCAGAGACATCTGAAGCGATCGCTTCAGAACCAGAGAGAGCATGACTACTTCTAGGCGTGGTAGTTGGCAGAGAATCAATCGCCATTGTCGCCAGAAATTCCTTCGCTTTTTTGGCTTTGTCAGGTTTGCCCTGAGTTTGGTAGAGAATAATTGCCTTGCGGAGGTCGTCACCCGCGAGGGTTTCATCAGCAATACTTGGCTGTGAATAGGCTAGCCCGCGATAGTAATAAGCCTCGACATTACTAGGCTGTAAATTAATCGCATGGCTAAAGTCGCGAATTGCTTCAGGATATTCCTTGAGAATGTAGTGCGATCGCCCCCGTCGGTACACTGCCTCATCACGATTAGGACTGAGATCAAGCACGCGACCATAACAGGCGATCGACTGCTCATAGCTCTTGAGTTTGAAATAGCAATTGCCCAAAGCAAAATGGGCATCGACATAATTAGGATCAACGGCAATCACGGACTGAAAGTCTGCCATCGCCTGCTGGTACTGCCCCAGCAAGAGATTAATTTCGCCGCGTTTGTAATAGGCTAAACGCGCTTTATCAGGACGCATTGAGATTGCCTTGCCATAGTCACCGACCGCCTTGCCATATTCTCGCAAACTCACATGGGCATCACCTAAGCCTAAATAAGCTTTAATAAAATTAGAATTGAGTTTTAAGGCTTGGCGGAATGATTCCAACGCATCCTGTGGAAATCCTTGCTGCGTATCGTCTAGACCCCATCGGTAATACACTTCAACCAGATTAATTCCTATGCCGTCCCGAAATGCTTTTTGGGTATATCGATCCCATTCGCGATCAAGCATCTGCACATATTCTTCTCGAAATACGCCAGCATCGGACTGTGGCTCAAGGGGCATCCCTTGAGAACTTGGCAACTGCCGCAGATAATCGTTGCGTAGCGGCTGATCAAAACTAACACAGGCATCCCAAGCAACCCATACCCGAAAGTTATTTAGCTGCGAATCGATGTCATAGGCTTCGCTGAGGTCTCGATATCGTGCCGATTTTTGTTTGAGCTGATATTCCCGATCAGCAGGAACTACCGTCCCCGAAGCAAAGTAGCCCTGATTGGCGCTGCCAATGCGCTTGAAATAAGCGCGATCGCCTACCTTTAGAGTCTGAATGTTGCCGCAGTTCCACGTAACGATGTACTGTTCACCCTCCGCGATATCAGCGATCGCTTCACGAATAAAATCGCGAATCTCAGGCTCTGTCTGTTCGTTACACAGAAAAATTCTTGTGACCAT
>JBBQRB010000226.1:0-4993 GCA_038215315.1 Pseudanabaenales cyanobacterium | reverse complement strand
CGAGTTGATAATTTGACTCTTGACGTTAGGGCATGGACTTGTAAGCATTGTGGTACGCACCATGACCGTGATGTAAATGCGGCAATCAATATAAGAAATGAAGCCTTGCGGATTCTGGCGTTAGGAACTAGCGCTTCTGCTTGTGGAGGAGATGTAAGTCGCTCTGGTAAGATTTCGGTCTTACTAGACGCTGTTCCCGTTGAGACAAGAAGCCAGCACTGACCGCTTAGGCGGTCAGTGCTGGTAGTTCACTCCTAATATCTAATATTTTTTGTAAACCTATGGCTATTAAAAAATTATCAGAAGTCGAAGTCTCAGCCGCGATCGCCCAACTTTCTGGTTGGGCTGTAGTTGATGGCAAATTGCAAAAAAACTTTAAATTTCGTGACTTTGTGGAAGCCTTCGGTTTTATCAGTAGGATTGCCATCATTGCGGACAAGATGGGACATCACCCTGAACTATTCAATGTTTACAACAAAGTAAAAATTGATTTAACCACCCATGACGCTGATGGCATCAGCGCTCTAGACTTTGAACTAGCTCAAAAAATTGACAAATTACCTTATTAATAATGCCGCGCTTCACACGGCTAAGCATTAAAAGAGTTGCTGCGCTTCGCGCAGCAACTCTTTTAATGCTTAGCCGTGTCGCTTTTGATGCCATACCCAAGCGTGTTCCAAGATAATGCTTAAGTCTGCATATTTTGGCTGCCAGTTTAATATCTTTCTAGCTTTTTCGCTGCTGCCCACCAAAGCAGGAGGATCTCCTATACGGCGATCGCCTTTTATGACATTAATCGTTTTACCAGTTACCTGCTTTGCTGTATCGATCACCTGTTGAACAGAAAATCCATTGCCATTACCAAGATTGAAAATCTCACTCTGGCTGCCATTCAATAGATATTGCAAACCTAAAATGTGAGCCTCGGCAAGATCCGTGACATGAATATAGTCACGAACACAAGTGCCGTCCTCGGTGGGGTAATCAGATCCGTAAACAGTGATCGCGTCACGCTTGCCTAAAGCTGCCCACAAAATCAATGGGATTAAATGGGTCTCAGGCTGGTGATCTTCGCCGATCGCACCATCAGGATCAGCCCCAGCCGCATTAAAATATCTAAAAATTACTGACTTTAAGCCATAGGCAACGTCAAAATCCTGAAGGATTCTTTCTACCATGAGCTTACTTGCGCCATAGGGATTGATTGGAGCCTGCGGATGATCTTCCGTAATCGGAGTTTGTTGCGGTACACCATAGCTAGCGCAGGTTGAAGAAAATACAAACTTCTTAATGTGGGCGGCAACCATCGCCTCTAGCAAAGTCAATGTACCAACAACATTATTTCGATAGTACTTATCAGGCTGAGTGACTGACTCCCCAACATAGGCATAGGCGGCAAAGTGCATTACTGCACTTATGTCATATTCACCAAATAAGCGATCCAATAAACTGCGATCATTTGTATCACCAACAATTAGTTCCACATCTAATGTTTGAGCAATATCTTGGTGTCCATAGACAAGGTTATCTAAGACCACTACTCGATAATCATCTTTTTGAAGAGCCTTTACTGCATGGGAGCCGATATATCCTGCTCCGCCAGTCACTAAGATTGTTTGCTTTGTCATATTCACTCTCTTAAAGATTTGGGGCATTCAAGTCGCAAATGCTTGACCCTAATATTACTAAGAAACTATAGCTGTCGCCAGTCTTGTTAGGACATAAAACCCAAAAGAGAGAGGCGGCGCGGAGCGCCCCCACTCTCTTTTGGGTGTTATGTAGCCTAGTTAAGTAGGGCTTGCTGAAAAAGTCTACAGCGGGCATTTAGAGGCAACACAGCTTGAAAAATAGTATTTTGTCGCGTATTTCCCAAATTTACCTAGCGATTTTCCACGGAAGTGCAAGGTTTTTGAGGCTCTAGATGCTTTAAACTTGCACTTGTTTAGGTAAAAAAAGCTCAAAACTATTGGCTGGCAAAGCTTTTACACTTATTCAGGAAGCCCTAAGTAGCCAAGCATAATTAAACCCAAAAAGCTGTAGCGCACGCGCAGCGTGCGCTACAGCTTTTTGGGTTTTAAGGTTTCTTTTGCCTAGTTACTTACTTGGAATTACTTTTGTAATCGTGATTTTAAAATTACAAAAATCTCATTAGGAATTTGTGTGCGTAGCGATCGCCCTAGACGATTCTTTTTTTGAGCTAGTTGTAAGCACTCCCAACTCTGGCAGAGATAAGCTGATCTCCCCATACCATGATCAAGTTGAACCTGAAAATTCTTACCACTCTTGCCTAGATGAGGCTCGCTTGTTGAGTCAACTACTTCACTTTTAGAAGCATCTTTGGCGATCGGCACAAGTACCAATCGCCAAAACTCATCTCGTTGAGCAATGCGCTGACAACTCACACAACGTCGATGCAGCTTTAGAGCCAAATTAGTTACTCCGCCTCATCTTGATCAAATTCATCTTGATCAAATTCATCACTCTTTACTCTCCTTAGCGCTAAAGCTTCACGCTCTTGCAATGCTCTTGTAGTCATCTCGTCCATCTTGCGATCTTCTTCGGCATAGTCGTATTTAGATAGATTCTTGATGTCAATCTTCCAGCCAGTCAAGCGAGCCGCCAGACGTACATTTTGGCCCTCCTTACCGATCGCCAAACTCAGTTGATCCTCAGGCACAAGTACATGGGCGATTCTCTCATCAGCATTGATTAACCTCACCTCGTGGATTTTGGCAGGACTCAAGGAGTTGGCAATATAGGTCGAAGGATCAGGTGACCATCGGATTACGTCAATTTTTTCCCCTCTCAGCTCACTCACCACAGCTTGAATCCTTGCGCCCCGTGAACCAATACAAGCACCCACAGGATCAACATCTCTCTCTAGGGTGTCAACGGCAATTTTGGTGCGTGGTCCCACTGCTGGTGACGGTGGATTAGCCTCTCTTGCTACTGCCACAATCCTGACAATCTCTTCCTCAATTTCAGGGACTTCATTCGCAAACAGGTAAACTACCAATCCTGCATCAGCTCGTGAGGCTAGTAGCTGCGGTCCTCTACGGGAACCCTCATATACTTTTTTTAGATAAACCTTCAAGGTCATGCCAGGACGATAAGGTCTCTCTCCCATCAACTGCTCACGCTTGGGTAACTCTGCCTCAGCTTCGGGTTGTCCAAAACCACTGCTGACCGAAACAATTACCGAAGTCCCCTCAAAACGAAGCACTCGTCCTTGTAGTACCGTACCTTCAATTTCTTGGAACTCTTCTTGAATAATTTTACGTTGTTGATCCCTGAGCTTTTGAGCTAGCACTTGCTTAGTTTGAATCGCCGCCATTCTGCCAAAATCACCCTGCTCTGGCGTAACATCGACGACCACTGTACCGCCCGCTTGGGCTTCAGGAGCGACCTCTCGCACCTCTGACAACCCAATTTCATGATCGGCATCACCAACTTCTTCAACAATAGTCTTAGTTGCCAACACTCGAAATCCTTCGCTTTCAAGATCTAGCTCGACATCAAAGTTATTAAAATGTTCATCCTCAAAATTAATACCATCAGATCGATAAGTTTTACGAAAGCGCTCGTATCCTTTCAGTAAAGCCTCGCGCAATGCATTCTGAACAGCGTGTTTGGGAAGATTTCGCTCCTTGCATATTACTTCTACCATCTGCCCTAATCCGGGTAAGCTCAGCAATGACATAGTTTTTTCTCGTTTTTATTTGGTTGTATATTCTATTTGAGTAGTACCAAAACCCAAAAAGCTGTGGCGCACGCTGCGCGTGCGCCACAGCTTTTTGAGTTTTCTTTTACTTACTTACTTGGTGCAGTATTCCTATGCACAAACTAATTTATAAATCGGTACTAGAAGTCTTTTATTCTGCTTTTGTTAGCTCAACACGCTCAATCAGTTCACGGGGAATATTTACGATACGCCCCTTGATGCTGACGGCAATATGAGTTTCATTACGCGAAACAAGATGTCCACTCCATTTTTGTTTGCCATCGTAAGGTTCTGTAGCAATGACATCGATCATAAATCCCTTAAACGCAATAAACTCGCGATCGCCTTGTAGTTGTCTTTCAGCACCGGGGCTAGATATTTCCAATACATAGGCATAAGGGATCAAATTGGCGGCATCTAGCGATGGCTCTAGCGATCGACTCATCTGCTCACAGTCATCCAGTCCAGTATTTTGGTTAGGATTACGAATATCAACTCGCAAAACTACAGGGTTTTTATTTGTATGTAACACCACATCAACCACCTCTAACCCTAGGGGCGAGGCAACTTCTTCTGCAATTTGCAAAATTTGCGGAATTAGAGGGTGACTCATCGGATTTATGATTTGTGTTTGTACGGTGGATATGGGTTTTATAGCTGACGACAGCTATAAAAAAGGCATTAAAAACAAAAAAGTGGGACGATCGCCCACTCTTTAGAGAATGCTCTTAATCACTGACCAGATTTAGAAAAGATCAAATAAATGCTTTTTTAAATCTGACTACAGCGTCAAAACTGTCTCACAAGGTTACAAGAAAGTAATACCTGTAGCCTTTTGAGAACACTTAACATAAAAAATGCTAACGCTCTAAATATATAACTCTAAGTATCTAACTCTAAGCATCTATACACTTTAGTCGATACTTCAGATATAGATATCTGACGGCGGCAAGTACCTAAGTCTTGGCTTAACAGTAATGAATTTTATACTACCACGTACAAATCACTCTATTATCGCTGTCGCCAGTCTTGATTAATAAAAACTAAAGCCCAAGAGAAGCGGCGCTCCGCGCCGCTTCTCTTGGGCTTTAGTTTTTACATGACTAGTTCTAAACGCTCTTCTGGAAGGATAGCTCCCTGCACTGGACATACTTGCAAACAAACGCCACAGTCAATACAGATGTCGGGGTCAATCTTAAACCAGATAGTTCCTTTTTCATTAGCACCTTGACCCTGCTCGATACAAGCAACTGGACAAGCAGGGACACATTC
>JBBQRB010000225.1:0-5004 GCA_038215315.1 Pseudanabaenales cyanobacterium | reverse complement strand
ACTCCTACATTTTTTCAGCCCCCGTTTGATTTTAATCCCGCTCCCCCCCGGTTACACCCAAAAAAAAAAAACCCACCCACGGGGGGGGGGCCCGCCCCCCCCCAACTCGTCTTCTGGTTTTATGTCTTACGGTCTGTTGAGGCTTTAAAGGGTACAGAGAAATTTTTGAAAGTGCCGCTTCGCGGCACTTTCAAAAATTTCTCTGAGTTCTATAGCAATAGCAGCGCAAGGCGCTGTAATCAAGATTGGCGACAGCTATAAAACCCGATGAGAATTAATGCTTTGAAATTGCATAACTTGACAAACTTTAAATAAATACATCACAGGAAAAATTAGATATGGCGAAAAAGAATTTAGCAAGTTTAACCTCGACTGACTTAGTAGGCAAAAAAGTCTTAGTAAGAGTCGATTTCAACGTTCCCCAAGACGAAAATGGCAAAATCACTGACGACACCCGCATCAGGGCGGCTTTGCCAACGATCAAATACTTGACCGAAGCTGGCGCTCGCGTCATTCTCGCTAGTCACTTTGGTAGACCCAAGGGTGTTACTGAGAGTTTACGTCTTAATGCTGTCGCAGTTCGTCTTTATGAGTTAATTGGTCAGCCTATAGTCAAAACTGATGACTGCATTGGTGATGCAGTTGCCGCTCAGGTAGATGCTTTAAACAATGGCGATATCGCACTTCTCGAAAACGTGCGTTTTCATCCTGAAGAAGAGAAAAATGAGCCAGAATTTGCCAAAAAGTTGGCATCTTTGGCTGATATTTATGTAAATGATGCATTTGGTACAGCCCATCGCGCCCATGCTTCTACTGAAGGTGTAACCAAGTACATTAGTACTTCGGTAGCTGGTTTATTGCTCGACAAAGAGTTGCAGTTTTTAAGCGGCGCGATCGACAATCCTAAGCGCCCTCTGGCTGCGATCGTTGGTGGCTCTAAGGTTTCCAGCAAAATCGGTGTGATTGAAACCTTACTTGATAAGGTCGATGTCTTACTCCTTGGCGGCGGTATGATCTTCACCTTTTACAAAGCTCGCGGTCTAAATGTTGGCAAGTCCCTAGTTGAAGAAGACAAGCTAGATCTAGCTCGCGCCCTTGAAAAGAAAGCCGCTGATCGCGGTGTTAAGTTCCTATTGCCTACCGATGTCGTAGTCGCTGACAACTTCAAGCCTGATGCTAATTCGCAGATCGTCAGTATTAATGATATTCCTGATGGTTGGATGGGCTTAGATATTGGCCCTGACTCTATTAAGGTATTCCAAGAAGCTCTTTCTGAATGCAAGTCCGCCATCTGGAATGGCCCAATGGGTGTATTTGAGTTTGATAAGTTTGCAGTTGGTACTGAAGCGATCGCGCATACCCTTGCCGAACTAACTGCCACAGGCACAATTACAATTATTGGCGGTGGTGACTCCGTGGCAGCCGTTGAGAAAGTTGGTGTCGCTGATAAAATGAGCCATATTTCCACTGGTGGCGGTGCAAGCTTAGAGTTGCTCGAAGGCAAAGTGCTTCCTGGCATTGCCGCCTTGAACGAAGCTTAAAACAATTCAGCAATTTTCGTTATAAAACCGACTTTCATTTTAAAGGGTACAGAGAAATTTTTGAAAGTGCTGCTTCGCGACACTTTCAAAAATTTCTCTGGTTTTTATAACAGCGCGAAGCGCTGTAGGATGTAAATATAGGATAAAAAAATATATTGTGAATCCCACCTTGCCAACTTCCCTCTATCTGCATATTCCATTTTGTAAGCGACGCTGCTTTTACTGCGATTTTGCAATTACTACTGGCGGTGAAAAACTCAAACAGGAATATGTCGATGCACTCTGTCAAGAAATAGCTTTTACCGTTGCCGAAGTACCTCCTGTAGAAGCTTTGCAGACGATCTTCTTTGGTGGAGGTACTCCTTCTCTATTGAGTGTCTCCCAAGTAGCTCAAATTTTAGAAACTATCACTACATACTTTGCGATCGCCCCCAATGCCGAGATTTCTCTAGAAGCAAATCCAGGAACCGTCAGTTTAGAAAGTCTTAAGGGATATCGTCATCTAGGCATTAATCGGATTAGTTTGGGCGCACAGGCTTTTCAACAGGAACTTCTTGATTTGTGCGGTCGTGGGCATAGTGTCAGTGATATCTATGAAGCTGTAGATATGCTGAAGAACGCGGACTTTGACAACTTCAACTTGGATTTGATTTCTGGACTTCCTAATCAATCGATGAAAGATTGGGAACTGTCACTAAAAGAAGCGATCGCGCTGCAATCAACCCATTTATCTATTTATGACTTGACAATCGAAGAGGGAACTGCTTTTAGGAAGCGCTATCAGTCTGGTGATGCGCCCCTGCCAACGGATTCTCGGACAGTGGAAATGTATATCTATGCCCATGAGTTACTCTCTACGTCAAGTTATCAACATTATGAAATATCTAATTACGCCAAGTCTGGATATCAGGTTCGGCACAATTTGACCTATTGGCATAATCAACCCTTTTACGGGATGGGCATGGGCGCGACCAGCTATCTTGATCGCCAAAGGATTGATCGTCCTAATAAAATCAGACCATACCTAGAGGCGATCGCTAAATGGCAAACAGAGGGGATTGGGTTCAAATCGCCGATTATTTCTGATGTCGAGGAGCTAATGGATACACTTATGCAAGGTTTGAGACTAGCTAAGGGTATGAGTTTGGAGGGGTTGCGGCAGAAGTATGGTGTCGAATTATGCGATCGCGTGGTTAGCTGCTTAGAGAAATATGTAAGTAGGGGTTGGGTGAAATTTATTAATTCATCTAAAGACGATCAAAATGATCGTGTACTTTTGACTATTCCCGATGGTTGGTTATTTTCTGATGTAGCGATCGCTGATTTATACGAAACTCTTATACCAAGTTAAAAACCAAGCTGATGTTACGCAGAGCGAAGATCTGCCCTCATCCCCTTCTCCCGCAGGAGAGGGGCTAGGGGTGGGGGGCTTAGAGACTTCTGTGCTGATTTGAAGTTTTCAACGCTGATGGCATTGAAAACTCTAAAGTTGATCTGTAATAATGAGAATCATTAGTGTTCTAAAACACCTTTACAAACTATATCAAGTCTACTAAGACCGGTCTTACTCCCTTCCCAGTAGAAAAATAGACATTAAAACCCAAATAATTAGCGGTACGGCGCTTCGCGCCGCACCATCTAAGTCTTTCACTGAGAAGGGAGTATAGTTCTATATTGAACTAGAGAATCCAAATAAGTTTGATTCTATTTGTACTTTATTCGTACAAACTAAGTAGGCAAGCATGATTAAACCCAAAACCCAAAAAGCTGTAGCGCACGCTGCGCGTGCGCTACAGCTTTTTGGGTTTTAAGGTTTCCTTTGCCCACATACTTAAAACCCAAAACGCTATAGCGTTTTGGGTTTTAATTTTGAAATTGAGTCAATATTCGCACAAGCTCATCAATCTGGACTGGCTTGCTAAGGTAATCATTCATCCCTGCTTCTAAGCAGGCTTGAACATCTTCTAGCATCACATTGGCAGTCATCGCCACAATTTTGGGTTGAGGCTGAAGCATCGCATTTTGACGAATCGCTCTAGTTGCAGTTATTCCATCCATTACAGGCATTTGCATATCCATAAATACCAAGTCGTAAGTTTGACTTGATGCCATGTTTAGAGCTTCTGCACCATTATTGGCAATATCAGCAAGGTATCCAAACTTTTTTAAGTAGCCCAAAGCAACTTTTTGATTGAAGAGATTATCTTCTACAACTAAGATTTTTAGAGGAAATTGCTCTGCTATCAGGCTATTAGAAGTTCCCGAAACAGTTGATTTTGGCGCGATCGCGATCGGCTCAATATTAGATAAAGCGATCGTAAAACCAAAAATTGAACCTTGTGTTTCTAGATTTGTAGACATGCGCCAGTCTAAAGGTGGTTCGCCAGCAACAGAGCCTTTGCTTTCAGCCCAAATCGAACCGCCCATTAACTTCACTAAATGTTTACAAATTGCTAAGCCAAGTCCAGTCCCGCCATATTGGCGACTGATCGAAGCATCCGCTTGAGCAAAGGGTTGAAACAGTGTATTAATGCGATCGCTAGATATGCCAATACCTGTATCTTTGATCGAGAACAATAATTGAGAAGAATTCAAATAACTGATGCTTAATAGAACTTGCCCTTGCTTGCTAAATTTGACAGCATTCCCAATTAAATTAATCAGGATTTGGCTAAATCTAGCGCGATCGCCAAGGATGGTGTTGGGAACATCAGTAGCGATCGCATATTTTATGATCGTTTCTTGATTAGCCGCTTGCTTACTCATGAGATGGAAAACTGACTTTACAGCATCCGTTAGTGTGAAGGGGCGTTTTTCTAGTTCTAACTTACCTGCTTCAATTTTAGAAAAATCGAGGATGTCATTAATAACAGATAGAAGGATATTCCCACTATCAGAAATTGTCTGCACATAGTCTAACTGTTCTTCAGTTAGTGAGGTTGAGGAAAGTAATTCCGCCATGCCCAGCACCCCATTCATTGGTGTGCGGATTTCATGGCTCATACTTGCGAGAAACTCGCTTTTAGATCTAGTTGCTGCCTCGGCAGCTTCTTTAGCTTGCGCTAGAGCTATCTCAGATTGCTTGCGATGGGTAATCTCTCTCGAAAGCTGAATTACGCTATCTTCAGCTATGGGTGAGATATTCGCAGCAAACCAAGTTTCTATCCCATGAATTGGCAAACTGTAATCACAACTGACAACTTTTTTTGTAGTTAGAGATTCTTTAATTGCCATCGCAATAACGCTAGCTGCTGGCTGTGGAAGTTCCTCATGGATTGGCTTGCTTAGTATTTCTTCGAGCGTTCCTACTAAGTTGTCAATGTTGGTCGGTACAATCTTGAGACATTTACCTTCAGCATTACGGATTAGCACAACATCGGTTAGCGCCGCAAATAAGGCTTTCTGTTCAGCATAAGCTTCTCGCAGTTTTGATTCACTTTCATATAAAGCTAATTCGATCTGC
>JBBQRB010000224.1:0-5020 GCA_038215315.1 Pseudanabaenales cyanobacterium | reverse complement strand
TACTTGAGAGCCTCATTGATTTGAGTCTCGGTGAGATGTAAAAGTCCTTGAATAAATTGTGGGGGATACTTAGCAGCCACATAGTCCATCACATCATAGATAGTAATCCTAGTTCCTGCTATGGTCAGTCCTCGCTCTGTGCGAGTAATAATTGGCTGTTGATTAAGGGTTTCAGTCATATCCATAAGTAGACCCAAAACTATTCATATCTCCTAGCCTATCGATTGTATCATCTATTATTTTTACTAGCGATCGCAAAAACAATCATCTTCTCAAGTTTGTGATTAGGCGATCGCTATCTCACTCAACAACAAATGTCCTCGAATAATTTGATTTATGGGGCGATCGCAATTCTAAAATGTTTCGGAAATACAAGAGGTAACAAATAGAAAGTATAGTACTTTTGCATTTGATGTATCCTTTAAGATACAGTTAGAATATGATCGAAGTCCGCCAAACTGAAACCTATATCAAATGGTTTAACTCGTTACGCGATCGCGAAGCCAGAGTACGGGTTGACGTTCGGCTCCGTCGCCTCTCTATGGGCAATGCAGGAGATGTTAAGCCAGTTGGGAAAGGCGTATCGGAACTGCGTATTGATTATGGCTCAGGTTATCGAGTCTATTTCATCCAACGAGGAGATACTCTTATTGTCTTGCTAGCGGGTGGAGACAAACTCACACAAAATCAAGATATACAGACAGCTTTAGATTTAGCTCAAGATTTATAGGAGGTCATGATGAACAAAATTCAAACATATAAATGGGACGCTGCGGATCACCTCGAAACTAAAGAGGATATAGCTGCGTATCTTCAAGTTGCTCTCGAAGATGGCGATACGGCTCTAATCGTTGCCGCACTAGGAGATATCGCGCGTTCTAAAGGAATGACACAGATTGCTCGTGAAACAGGACTTGGACGCGAAAGCCTCTATAAATCGCTCGCGATCGAAGGTAATCCAGAATTTGCAACGGTTCTCAAGGTATTGCAAGCGCTTGGCTTGCGTTTCCAAGTCATTGCAGAATAGTTTGTGTTGGACATTTATTCAAATGATGGAATGCAAATTGGATAAGACTAGCCCACAGTTTATCCATATGAATTATCAAAATCATCTTTAGGTTGTGCGATCGCAGTTTTGTTGATATGAAATGTGATGAGTATGTGGCGATCGCCCCAACTCTCATCTTCCAAATTTTGCATAACAGCGATCGCTCTATTTGCGATCGCACCCACCATCAAAAGCGTTGATAGATTACCCGATGAAGATGCTCAACTAGCCTTTGTCACTCAATTTCGCGAATTATTGCGACTCAAAAATGTCCTCACCACCTTTGCTGACTATAAAGAAACCGACCTGACCCTTGAACCTCAAAAGATAGACTCATAAGTAGGCAAGCATAATTAAACCCAAAACCCAAAAAGCTGTAGCGCACGCTGCGCGTGCGCTACAGCTTTTTAGGTTTTAAGGTTTCTTTTCGCCTAGCTAATTAGACATTTCACTGTAACTTAATCTTGACGTGAACCTGTCACGTTAAAATTAAATTATTTTGATGGTGATGGCTTGTATGAAAAGTAAACCAGTTTTGGCGGTGATTGCGATATTAGGAGCCTTGCTACTGGTTCTAAGCTTGATTACGGTGGGCAAAGTTTCAGGCGCAATTCCTCGTGATGTTTTAGCAGGTTCCAAAATTCAGCCACAAATTGCCGAAATATTACCTCAGCGATCGCTTTTGTTTCTATCACTGTTAGCAAAGCCAGAAAAGTTGGGTTTATTTGCTAAGTTAGCAGCCAAGCCAAGCGATCGCGCTGAGGTGAGTAATGAACTGAATAAACTTAAAAAACAACTAAGTCATAACTGGTTACTAGACTATGAGCGCGATGTGCAACCTTGGCTTGATCATGAAGTTGCCATAGCCATAACTTCTACCGATTTGGATAGTCAACCTAACAACAGATTGCAAACAGGCTATTTATTAGCTTTTGCAATTCAAGATTTAGAACTTGCTAAAAGTAGTATGAATAAATTTTGGCAAAGACTAGCGATAAAAGGGACAGACATTGAATTTGAGCAGTATCGTGGTTTGTCAATCCTAAGCGTCAAAATTGAGAATAGAAGTTCTACTATCGCCCAGATAATTACAGACAAATTTGTTTTATTTGCCAATAGTAAGCAGGTATTGCACCAAGTAATCGATACTATACATTCTCCTGAATCAGCGATCGCCAATCTTGATAGCTATAAAAGATCTTTATCTAAGTTTGGCAATAATCCTGATGGGAAGTTTGGCATTGCCTATGCCAATTTAACTGATTTTGTAAAAGGATATTTTTCAGAAAATATATTAATCAGCCTTAACTTAGATAAGTCAGGAATTAGATTAAAAACATTATCAGATCCTGAATCATCTAGTCAGTTTCCCCTCAACTTCTACAGAGATATTGTTAATAAAGTACCTTTAGGAAGTTCTGTTGTCTTTGGTAATAATCTTCGTCAAACCTTACAGAATTCAGAGAAAACACTTCCTACTGTATTAAAGAAATACCTAACTAACGCGCTTTTACCAATTCCCCTTGACAGTAGAGTTTGGACATGGGTTGAGGGTGACTATGCGATCGCTTTAATTACCAAGGCAAACAATAAACCAGACTGGCTGCTAGTTAGCAAAGTAAAAAATGCTGACAATACTAGAGCCGCCGTTGCAGAACTTGATAATTTATTTAGAGCTAAGTTCACGATTGGAGAAATTATTGTCAAGCAGGAACCTGTGACTATTTGGACAAATCTGAATGCGATCGCCAATAATTATGGTGTGTCAGGAAATATCACGATCGCGCATACTCAAACTCCAGAATATATATATTTCTCCAATTCTTTACCAGTCTTGGAGTCTTCTTTATCTTTAAAAACGCAACAAGCGATCATCGCATCTAAAGATTTTAACGGAACGATCAGTCATCTAGCCAAAGGTCAATCAACTTATGCGTATCTAGACAAAGAGCTTTTGCAACAATGGCAACAAGAACTTCCACTAAGTCTATCTATCTCTCAAATAATAGAAAGCTCTCCCTTGCCCCTGCTCTCCAAGCATTTAAATTTAATTGGATATGCTAGTGACAATAGTTCACCCAGCCCTCTAAATGGAGAGATTCTTTTGCAATTTAAGTAATCCAAAAAGCTGTGGCGCACGCGCAGCCTGTGCTACAGCTTTTTGGGTATTTCATTGATCAATCAATATAAGCTCTAAAAACATACTTAAAATCATCGACAGCGACTGCTTTTTAACATCGGGATCGAACTTGTTCTTATTTCCCCAATTCTCTAACCATGAGGCAAACCTAGTAAAAGATATACCCAGCCATTGTCCTACCTGATTAAATATTTGCTGAGGACCAATACCCGTAAATACTTGCAGGGCAAATACAACGGCAACAACCAGCAGGGCGGTTTTCAAGCTGGCTTTGATTACGCTAAGTAGCCACCAAAATATCAACAGTGAAACTAGCAACGCTCCGACTACTAAAGGGATATTCATAAATTAAGTCTTAGATTTGTGTTTTAACTTTACCCCAAGACTACAGCGCTTTGCGCTTATTAAAAAAACCAGAAAGCAACTTAAAAAACCAGAAAGCAACATGATTCCAGAATTGCAACTATATCAAGTGTGCCTCGATATCTCACCTACAGAGTTTGATCGTCTATGGCAACTGCTATCAGAGGATGAGCGATCGCGCTCTGATAGGTTTAAATTTGCCCATCTCAGACGTAACTTCGTGGCTGCACGAGCAAATTTACGACTCATCTTGTCTCAAGTCTTACACTGTAAAGCTGCAGATATTGAATTTGAATATAGCGATCGCGGCAAGCCTTACTTAAAAAATCAGCCTGCCGATCAGCATATTCACTTTAACCTAGCGCATTCTCAAAATATTGTAATTTATGCTGTTTGTCGCGATCGCCAAGTGGGAATCGACTTGGAATATATCAACTTAAATGTCAACGTAGAAAGTATCGCAAATCGCTATTTTTCAGAAACTGAACAAAAAATTATTCAATGTTTATCGATAACTCCACAGGAGCAATATCTTGCTTTTTATCGAGCATGGGTAATTAAAGAAGCCTACGGTAAAGCAACAGGGCAAGGGATTGCCAATATCCTGCACCTAGATTTTGCTAAATTATTAGAAACTCCAAATGGCGAAGTTTTGGAAGTTAATGGATGGATACTTCAGTTAATTAGCAATGAAATAGATATACCCTCAGAATATGTAGCAGCGTTGTGTGTGAGCTGTGAGTAATAGAGTAACGCGCTGAGCGCGTTACTCTATAAGTAGCTAGGCAAAAGAAACCTTAAAACCCAAAAAGCTGTGGCGCTCGCGCAGCGAGTGCCACAGCTTTTTGGGTTCTGGATTTTATTTCGCCTAGCTACTTATGAACTAAAAGAGCATGGCAATGACGGAACAAGAAATTGAAAAAGCTTTGATCGAAAAACTGGGCGATCTCAAATACGTCTATCGCTCAGACATTCGCGATCGCGCCGCACTGCTGTTAAATGTGGTAGTGTTGCCGATCTAATGTTGCATAGCCTCTCTCAATTAAATACCCGCTTGGAAAATCTGATTAGCCGTTAAAGCCAATTCTGGCAAAGCTGACGACACAATGCGATCGTCACCACGAAATAACGTCACCTGATATTCACCATCAATCAATTCATGAACTAAGACCGTTGGCTGTTTTGGATTACCGATAAACATCCTTCCACCAATTCCCAAATAATCAACGATCCAATATTCAGGGATACCGATCTCTTCATACGCCTTAAGCTTAGTTAAATAATCAACCCGCCAATTACTACTCACAACTTCAATTACTAAAGGAATGGAAGCCCCCTGAGTCACCGTAGATTTCTTATTCCATAATGGCTCATTTACCAAATTAGGACGATTTAAAACTAAAACATCAGGTGAGTAAGCCGATTCAGAATCAGGAGACTTAACTAGTACAGTTTTAGGTATTCTATAT
>JBBQRB010000223.1:0-5164 GCA_038215315.1 Pseudanabaenales cyanobacterium | reverse complement strand
ACCCTGCGGAAGTGTTTGGATAGTAATTTTGCTGCTTTTTTCTCAAAGTTACTCACAGCAGATTGAGAACAAACCCATCACTAAATTTTTTGTAAAAGCCCCGCTTCGCGGGGCTTTTACAAAAAATTTGGGTTTGGTTTGTTCGGAAATTGCTGTAAAGCCGAAAAGAGGGAGGCGACGCTCCGCGTCGCCTCCCTCTTTTCGGCTTTGGTTTGCGCTACTTGCGTTTCAAGTAAGCTCGATAAACTGGTAAACCTTGAGAAATTACTGAGCTTTCGCGTTCAGTAGGAATATGTTCAGGAAAAATAGTCGCATCAGCAAAATTTCCAGTCCCCGCCAGATTTACAAAATTCTCATTAGATTCAAAATGTAAACGCATATCTTCAGCAACTTCGTACACATCAGACTGCAAAAAAACCGATGCTTGGGGAACCAATAGCTCGGCGAGGGTCGCCACTATCTCAGGCTGCACAGTACGCCGCTTTTGCTGGCGGCGCTTAAACCAAGGGTCGGGAAACTGTACTGTTACTTCATGCAATGAGACATTGGGCAATAGTCCTGCTAGCGACACATTCGCATTGCAGAAAATGTAGTGCAGATTGGTTAGTCCAAGCTCATCACGGACTTGATTACAGCGATCCACCAATGGTTCTCGAATCTCTAAGCCTAAAAAGTTCCAATTAGGTCTAAGCTGCGCCATTTGTAAAATGTAACGTCCCCTCGCTGAGCCAATATCCAAACTAAGCGGCTGTTCCCAATTGGTATAAACTTCTGTCCATACTGGCGGCGCGATCGCAGTGCTGTATTTTTTAGCTAGTGGATTGACGTGTTCGCGTACACGCGCCCGCCGCGCCACATTGTCATTACTGACATTGACGATAAGTTCATCCTTGGGTTGACTAGATTGAGGTGTTGAAGAATTCTGCATATTTATTGATTATTTGGCGATCACCGTATTTACAGCGCTTTACGCTCAAACTCAAAGCAAGAAAATTATTATAGCTGTCGCCGCTTCTTTTGGTAGCAAGACTGGCGCAGTTATAGAAACCAATTTTAGGTTTTCAGCGCCTTCGGCGCTGAAAACCTAAAATTGGTTTTTGATAAACACTTTCAATTCTCTCTCTGCGATATATCTGAGTGGCTAACAACAAATTTTTAGTGATGCAGCTTCGCTGTGCCACCGTCGTATGGCTGACCAGTCTTTTCCGATTACCTATTCCACCCTTGCGCCTCAAGCTCTAGTTGATCGCATTTTGAGTTGTTATGTCATAGGCGAGGTTAGCAGTTGTGTATTTTGGATGCGAGGGCTTAGCGATATTTATCTGGTGGAAACGGATGCAGATCGCTACATATTAAGGATCTCCCATACCCATTGGCGCAACAAGGCAGAAATTGAATTTGAGCTAGAGCTGCTAGCCTTTCTCCATGAAAATCATATTCCTGTAGCGCATCCGATTCGGACTAAAGACGGACAACTGGCGATCGAGGTTGAGGCTCCTGAAGGTAAGCGCTATATTTCTTTGTTTACCTACGCTGATGGTAAGGTGGCGGTGGGGGATCTTAATCAAGTTCAAGCACATCGATTAGGGGAAACCGTAGCCAAGCTACACAGTGCTTCACAGAATTTCCAATGCTATTTAGAGCGTCCCCATTTAACAATCGAGTACTTGCTTGATGATTCGCTGCAAGGTTTATCACCATTTTTAAACGAGTCAGCAAAAACTTATCTAGAAGAGGCGATCGCTGATATCAAATCTCATATTTGTCAATTACCGAAAGAATATCCCCTCTGGAGTATCTGCTGGGGCGATCCGCACAGTGGCAATGTGCATTTTACAGACAATGACGAAATTACTTTGTTTGATTTTGATCAATGTGGCTATGGGTGGCGTTCATTTGATATTGCCAAGTTTTTACAAGTTACATCGCAAGCAGGGATCAGTCCTAGCGTCCGTAGGGCTTTTTTGCAAGGCTACCAGTCGGTGCAACCGCTGCAAGAGATCGAACTAAGGTGTATGCAATCGTTAATGCAAGTGGCGCAGATTTGGTCATGGGCGATCAGTGTTAAGTCCGCGACTGTCCATAATCACAGCAAACTAGATCGCAGCTATTTTCACTACCGACTCGAACATTTCAAGATGTTGCGATCGCCTGACTGGAAACCATTTTAAAAGTGATATAGAGTCTATTGAGGCTTTAAAGGGTGCATATAGATCTCTAAGAGTGCCGCTTCGCGGTATTTCTAGAGATTTATATGGGTTTTATAAAAGCGCGAAGCGCTGTAGCGCGATATTTCATTACTTGTTTTGGGCAACTAAATAAATGCGATCGCTTAACTGTCTAAGTAATTGAGCAATATCGCCATCGGTGGACTGCAATTGCGCTACTTTTTCACAGCTATACATCACGGTTGTGTGGTCTTTGCCACCCACAGCCTCACCAATTTTGGGCAAACTGAGATTGGTGTGTTGTCGCATCAGGTACATGACATACTGGCGAGCTTGACTAATTTCACGCCGCCGTGAGTTGCCCAAAAGATCCGCCAAATCAATATTTAGCATTTCTGTAACCACGCTCAAAACCATCTCCGCCGATACTTCCACAGGCTCCTTGGGAGGGTTTAGCACGGGAGCCACATTCTCAACTGTCATTGGCAATCCTGAAATTGAGATATAAGCGACAGTCCTAACTAAGGCTCCTTCGAGTTCACGGATATTTGAAGTGTAGCTAGCAGCGATGTAATGCAGTACATCGGCAGGAATTTTTAGATGATCGTATTCAGCTTTCTTTTGCAAAATTGCCATGCGAGTCTCAAGGTCAGGAACCTGAATATCCGCAATCAAGCCCATCGAGAAGCGTGAACAGAGTCGCTCTTGTAAACGTGGTATCTGGGCTGGAGGGCGATCGCTAGCTAAGACGATCTGCTTACCTGTTTCGTAGAGCGTATTAAAGGTATGAAAAAACTCCTCTTGGGTATACTCCTTACCCTCAATGAATTGAATGTCATCAACAATCAACATATCGATCTCTCGATATAGTTCTCGAAATCGCTGCATACTGTCCTTGCGAATTGCCGAGATCAAATCGTTCGTAAAATGTTCTGTCGATACATAGGCAATCCGCGCCTTGGGTTCGATTTCAATACGATAATGGGCGATCGCCTGCATTAGGTGCGTCTTACCTAGTCCTACACCACCGCATAGAAACAAAGGATTAAACTCACGACCGGGGGACTCCGATACAGCTAGAGCCGCCGCATGAGCCATCCGATTTGTCGAGCCAACCACAAATCGATTGAAATTATATTTAGCATTGAGATTACTGGGGCGTGATGCCGCGCCATTATTTTCTAAATGAGCATTACCCGATATCGATTGATTGGGGATCGCCGCCGCCATTGCTTGCACCGCTTCAGCTGCGATCGCGGTTTCAAGTAACCCGTCTTGATTGCTAGATTGGCTATCCCTAATTGCTTCAGGATTTTGACCATTGGTGAAGTCGTTAGGCTCACTTAAAATAGCCTGAGTCCCAGATATTTCATTGCTAGGTACTGCCACAATATGCAACTCAACGGGATATCCTAAAATCTCCGTCACCGCATCAGCAATATTCTGGAAATAATATTTATACAGCCAGTTTTTGGCAAAAACTGAAGGCGTGCGGATCGTCAAACGGTCTGCGGTCAATTCTTCCGCCACAACAGTTTTGATCCAACCTTCATAGGTAGGACGACTAAGTTGGTTTTCAAGAAGTTCAAGGACTTGATTCCAGAGGGTTTCTAAGGAAATATCAACGGACATTGTTGTGGTAATCAAGAGGGCTAATGGCGAACTAAGATTTTACCGCGTGGACTAATAATTTTGAGAAATTACTGATATGAACATTCCTCGTCTGTCTAAGTTAGATGTCAAACCTCGAATAGCTCTCACTATAGGCGATCCCGCAGGGATCGGAACAGAAATTGTTCTGAAGTCCCTTGCTAGTCAAGCTTTATCATCGCTTGGGGCAGAGTTTACGGTGTTTGGCGATCGCCAAATAATAGTTGAAACCTACAATCTATTACAAGATTTATCAGGAAATCATAGTAACTCAGCGCTCATCGATCCTCAGTTAATCAATGTTGCCGATATTTGTTCTGAACGTAATATCTCTTTGGGTATAGGCGATCGCCACAGCGGAGAAGCCAGCTTTACCTACCTTGATACAGCGATCACCGCGACCTTGGCTGGCAATTTCGATGCGATCGTCACGGCTCCAATATCCAAAGCAGCATGGAAACAGGCAGGACATAACTATGCAGGACAAACTGAATTATTGGCTGAACGCAGTCAAGTTGACGACTTTGGAATGCTGTTTGTGGGTAAAGCACCCCATCAGCAATGGGTACTGCGAACTCTACTCGCTACGGTACATATTCCTCTAAGTGAAGTTACTCAGAGGCTTACTCCAGAACTAATTGAGCAAAAGCTAGATTTGCTCAATCGTTCATTATGGCAAGACTTTGGGATTACTAATCCAAGGATTGCTATATCTGGGATCAATCCCCATAGCGGCGAGCAAGGACAATTGGGACATGAGGAATCTGATTGGCTGATCCCCCTAATTGAACGCTATCGTCAAAAACATCCCAATCTAGAGATTACTAATCCGATCCCGCCCGACACGATGTGGTTAAACCCTGCTAAGGCTTGGCATGATCGCGATCGGGTATTACTAGGTTATGACGCTTATCTGGCAATGTACCACGATCAAGGTTTAATTCCTGTCAAACTGCTTGCCTTTGATCGGGCTGTAAACACAACAATTGGATTGCCATTTGTGCGGACATCTCCCGATCATGGCACTGCGTTTGATATCGCGGGTAAAGGGCTTGCCGATCCTGCTAGTACGATTGAGGCGATCGCGCTAGCAGTAGAATTAGTAAATACTCGTAAGGGCAATTTATAAATTGCGCCGATCTAAATTTAACAATCACATCGATAAAAAACGACAAAGCCATGAGCCAGCAACCCCTCACCATTGACGACATTTATAAACTTTTTGAGCAAACCAACGCCGCCCTAGAGCGATCGCGCATCGAGTTTGATCGCAGCATTGCCCAATCTAGAGCCGAACGTGTCGAGGAGGAAGAGCGACGTGCCGCCGAACGTGTCGCCGATCGCGC
>JBBQRB010000222.1:0-5186 GCA_038215315.1 Pseudanabaenales cyanobacterium | reverse complement strand
TGGACAATTGGATCTTTTGGTGAATAATGCTTATGGTGGAGTGCGATCGCTGATAAATGCTAAAGGTAAACCCTTTTGGGAATCAGATGTCAGTCTTTGGGATGCTTGTAATCAAGTTGGTTTGCGAAGTCACTATATTGCAAGTCACTGGGCGGCAAAGATGATGACCCAACGCCAGCAAGGATTAATCGTGACCATATCTTCTTGGGGCGGATTAGCCCCAATTTTTGGAGTCGCCTATGGTACTGGCAAATCCGCCTGCGATCGCCTTGCGGCAGATATGGCAGTAGAGCTAAAGCCTTTTAATGTGGCTTCAATTTCCCTTTGGCCGGGTATTGTGGGAACAGAACATTTCCATCAGTTACTTGAAGAGGATAATGAGAATAGTCTTGGCTCTGCGATATCGGATAAGTTCAATTGGGAAACTCCTTTATTTGTCGGCAGAGTAATTGCAAGACTATGTGATGACTCCAATCTGTTGCGACGAACTGGGAAGGTGCAGATTGTGGCAGAATTAGCAACTCGCTATGGAGTCGTTGATTTATATTGGCATTTCCCTGCTTATTTACGTTCCCTCAGATTTTTATTGCCACAAGTTTTGCCTATGCTTAAATCCAGAGCTAAGTTCATTCCAGATCTGCGAGTGCCTTGGTGGGTAATCCTGTTAACTGTTCTTAATTCTCCGAAAATTTGAATGTTATTTAAATAGGGCTTGCTGAATAAGTCTACAGAGAGAATTTAGAGGCAATACAGCTTGAAAAATAGTATTTTGTCGCGTATATCTCAAATTTACCCAGCAAGTTTCTACGGAAGTATAAGGGTTTTGAGCCTCTAGACGCTTTAACCTTGCACTTGTTTGGGCAAAGTAAGCTCGAAACCATTGGCTATCATAGCTCTTGTACTTATTCAGCAAGCCCTAAGTACTTTGGCATAATAAAAGCGCAAACAAGCCGAATCGGCTTGTTTGCACTTGATCCTACAAAGCATGAATTACGTTGGTGACTACTCCCCAAATATGTAAATCAGCATTTTCATCAATCTCTATGGGCTGAAAATCTGGATTTTCAGGCATTAGCCATAACTTATCGCGATGTTTACGCAAACGCTTCACCGTCAATTCTCCATTTACGACAGCGATTACCACCTTGCCACTGATTGGCTCCATAGCGCGATCAACTACTAATAAATCACTAGGGTGGATACCCGCATCCCTCATCGATTCTCCAGCGACACGCACCAAAAAAGTTGACTCTGGATGTTTTATAAGGTGACGATTGAGGTCAATTTTCCCTTCTACATAGTCTTCAGTAGTAACGGGAAAACCTGCGGCAATTGGATTTAGATAGAGAGGAACCCGATATTTTGTTTGAGAATCGGTTCTAAAAATCGACTCGACCGTAGTTGTTGGCTCACTAGTCTCTGTATTACTAGATGCGTCATAATCTTGAACAATCCTAATCACACTGTCATTAGATAGCGCGTTTAAAATTTTGTTAGCGATGCTAACTGGTAAGCGCACTGCTTTAGTTGTCTCGCCATATTTGCCAGTACCTACTGGACGACCTGCTCCTTCACGCTTCCCACCACGAGGCATAACTTTAGATTCCTAAGTAACTTGTACAGATTTGATAGGGATTTTCCCAGTTTGGTGTTGGGAAATCCTTACATGAATATTGTACGTTAATTATATTACTTCAGCAATTCTTATTATTGGGATTTACAACCCATACTAAAAGCCAAAAAGCTGTGGCGCACGCGCTGCGTGTGCGCCACAGCTTTTTGGCTTTTAGTTTTTATTATGTTAGTGTTTGCGGCATCAAATGAACTGTTGAGTAGGTAGGCAAAAGAAACCTTAAAACCCAAGAAGCTGTAGCGCACGCTGCGCGTGCGCCACAGCTTTTTGGGTTTTGGGTTTAATTATGCTTGCCTACTTAATAGGCACACTAGAATAGGAAACACGTAAGCTTAATTCCTAAACTAATGATTGAACTTTACTACTGGCCGACTCCCAATGGTCACAAAATCACGATCTTTTTAGAAGAAGCGGAACTAGAATATCAAATTTATCCAATTGACATTCGTGTAGGCGCTCAGTTTCAGTCTGACTTTCTCAAGATTGCTCCAAACAATCGGATGCCAGCAATTATCGATCGCAATCCTATAGATGCAGGTCAGCCAATATCCGTATTTGAGTCTGGAGCAATTTTGCAATATCTGGCAGAGAAAACAGGCAATTTCTTGCCACATGGTTTACGCGATCGCACTGTGGTAATGGAATGGCTATTCTGGCAAATGGGTGGCTTAGGTCCAATGGCAGGACAGAACCATCACTTTGCTCAATATGCCCCAGAAAAAATCCCCTATGCAATTGAGCGCTATGTCAAAGAAACAAATCGACTCTACGGAGTTCTAGATCGTCAGTTGCAAGGAAAGGACTATATTGCTGGAGAGTACTCGATCGCTGATATGGCTAGCTATCCTTGGGTACTGCTTCATGAGCGTCAACAACAAAATATTGAAGATTTCGCCAATCTAAAAGCATGGCTAAAGCGAATCCGCGAACGTCCTGCGGTCATTCGTGCTTATCAGCAAGCAGAACCCTTTGCTGGTCAACCAACAATTACTGAAGAAAGCCGAAAGATTTTATTTAATCAGACAGCAAAAAACTTGTAAGTCACCATAATTAAGTAGATGGGCAAAATAGACATTAAAGCCCAAAAAGCTGTAGCGCAACTCTCTTATCCTAGTGCGGAAGCAACAACAGGTTTGAGTCCATACATCAAAGTTGGTGTGATTTCGGTTTAAGATTAAGCTTGCCAAAAAAAATTGAAATATAGTGGATATACTGCGATCGCTACCCATTGGACTGTACCTCGAAAAGCCCATCACATGGCTCCATCGCCTCGATCCGCGCATAAAATTATTTGGTTTGCTGACTTTTTTGTTAAGTCCTATTCAAGCCAATGACCTATGGCGGATCGCGATCTCTGTATTACTAATTTTGCTAACCTTCGCGTCTGGTATCCCGATGCGGGTTTGGAAGCAGCAAATGGGGATTTTGTTGTTGCTAGCCTTTATGACTCTGGCGATCGCCTCAATTTCACCCGATGGCTTTAATGTCACAATTCAGCCGCGCCGCCCTGTACCTGAAATAGTAAAAAACGCTGAGCAAGCTCAAAGCTCAACGACACTAACGCTCAATCTGCCCCAGCCAACTCCCTATCGCTATGTCATTTGGAAAGCTGGCAACATCACAATTACGCGCAAATCCCTTGATTTAGGAATTCGAGTCTGCACATTGATTTTTACCTATCTCTATGCGCCAACTCTATTCTTGCTGGTCACGGCTCCCGAAGAAATTACCGCCGCGATCGCGGCGATTATTTCGCCATTGAAATTTTTTAAAGTGCCAGTAGTTGAGATTGTGTTGACCTTGACCCTTGCGCTGCGATTTGTGCCATTAGTTCTCGAAGAAGTTCAAAATCTTGGTAGAGCGATGCGAACGCGATCAATCAATTGGAAAAAACTTGGCTTTAAGCGGACTACCCAAATTTGGCTAATCCTTACTGAGCGTCTAATTGACAACCTCTTTATTCGGGCAGAACAGACTGCTAGTGCGATGCAAGTACGCGGTTTTACTAGTCCTAATACCCATTTGCTAGTTTGGAATCCACTCAAGTTTTTACCTCGCGATATTATTTTGCTAATTCTATTAATGGCGATGTGGGGAGTGAGAATTTGGATTGGGAGTGACGTGTAAATCTAATATTAAAGGCATCGCGTTGCGCTGCCTTTAATTAGAGCGTAATGCGATCATCAAATACAAAACATTCACCTTGCCAGAGGCTTTCTTCTTGAGGAACTTCTTCTAAATATTTGAGAATGCCACCCTTAAGATGATAAACCTCTTCAAACCCTTGAGCTAACATATAGGCACTTGCCTTCTCGCAACGAATGCCACCTGTGCAGAACATGGCGACTTTTTTTGATTTGTGTTGGTCAGAATTAGGCGATCGCAAATTCTCTTCTACATATCTAGGGAACTCGTGGAAGAAGTCTAAATTGGGATTAACGGCACCTGTAAAAGTACCAAATTCTACTTCGTAAATATTGCGCGTATCAATCACCAAAACATCGGGATCGCTAATCAACTGATTCCAATCCTTTGGCTCGACGTAAATGCCAACTTCGCGACTGGGATCGATATTATTAATGCCAAACTTAACTAATTCTCTTTTTAGTCTTACCCGCAGTTTTTGATAGGGAATCACATCACAATAGGTTTCTTTATGTTCCAAATTTTGTAAGCTGGGTTCTGTTTGTAGATATTCCAAAAGTGCATCAATACCAATTCGATCGCCTGCAACCGTGGCATTAATTCCTTCTGAAGCTAGTAAAATCACTCCTTTGATATTATGTTGACTGCAAAATTTAGTAATCGGCGATCGCAAAGCTCGATAGTTCTTTAAATCTGCAAAATGATAGAAGGTTGCCACCACAAAAGGAGTAGTTCTCTCTAAATATTGATCAAGAAACTTCTCCATTACAAAATTAGTAAGTTTTTGTCCACGCACGCTCACTTGTTGTTCTTTAACAATCCTAAAGCCTCTGCTCTTAAAGAATGCTAGCGCTGTAATACTCACTTCCACAAACAAACGATTAATTTTTAGCGCGATCGCTTTAGCCTCAATCGCTCGGTACAGCCTTGTACCGACACCACAGCGCTGATAGTCTTTGTGACAAAAGAAGCAGTCAATATGACCATCAGTTTCTAATTGACCAAAACCAAGAATTTTCCCTGATTCATCAGCAACATAGGTAAATTTTTTGGCGCAAGATATCGTCCAGTCATCGATATGTAGATCATCGGGAGCCCAAGCCTTTAACTGCTCAAGGGAATAGTCACGAATATTGATTTCGTGGATCGTGTCATGAAATATATGGGCGATTTGCTCGCTATCTTGCCTTTGAAATAGTCGAATTAGCATGAGTGAATAGATTTTAATATTTAAATAATATAGCTAAGTAATTAGGCAAAAGAAACCTTAAGGGTTTACCAAGAAATAATAGATCCATTAATTAGGATATAATTACAGAAACGAGAGAAAGGAAATAGGAATGATTGAAGTAAGAGACGAAGCGAAAAGGCTGTATAAAAAGACAGCAGAGAAACTGAAGGGAAGTGA
>JBBQRB010000221.1:0-5224 GCA_038215315.1 Pseudanabaenales cyanobacterium | reverse complement strand
AAGACTCGCATACTCCCTTCCCATTATAAAAATACGCATTTAAAAACCAAGAATTAGCGGTGCGGCGCTTCGCGCCGCTAATCTTTCACTGGGAAGGGAGTATCTTAAATTGCTTTTTCAGCAAGCCCTACTTACCTGATGGCATCTTCTAGCTTATGTTGATTCCACAGCTTTTGATACAGTCTAGATTCATCAAGTAGCTCAACGTGAGTTCCTACTTGGACGACTTTTCCCGCATCCATAAGAATAATGCGATCGCAAGTTGAGGCGGCATAAAGATTGTGAGTGATAAATAATACAGTTTTATTTTGCGGGAGATTGCTTAAGATTCCGATCGCAGTCTGATTGTCCACACTAGAAAGAGCATCATCTAATATCAAAATCGGTGTATCAACTAGCAAAGCCCTAGCTAGAGCAGTGCGTTGTCTCTGACCGCCCGATAGGGTAATGCCTCGCTCGCCCACAAATGTGTCGTATTGGCGCGGAAAGTTTAAAATCTCTTGTTCTATTTTTGCTTTACTTGCGAAGTTCTCAACTTCGTGATCATAGGCTTGCGGCTTGCCATAGCGAATGTTGTCGCGCATAGTCGCACTGAATAGGAAGCTATCCTGTGGCACAAAGGAAATAATTTGACGCAGATCTTGAATCTGCATTTTTGTAATATCAATACCATCGACAAATAATTGATTTTGTGGAGTTTGCACTAGGCGCATCAAGGCATTGACAAGTGTAGACTTTCCCGAGGCAATGGTTCCCAAAATAGCGATAGTTTCACTAGGATAAATCGTGAATCTAACTTGATTTAAGGCTGGTTCTTCGGCATCAGGATAAGTAAAAGTAAGATCGCGAGCTTCAATTTTGCCAAGTACTTGGGATTTATCTAAGGCGATCGCATTAACATCATCCACGATTGCAGGAGGCAGATCGAGAATAGACTGAATCCTCCCAATACTAACGATACCGCGCTGGTAGGTGACCATCACAAACCCTAAAATCGCTGTCGGGAAAATCAATCTTTCCACATAGATAATTAGAGTTAATAAATCACTTATTTTAAAATCTGTAACCGCAGGATTGGCTAATTTCTCGCCGCCAAACCAAATCAGTACTAAGAAACTAATGCTAGCAATACCACCTAACAATGGAAATAGAATATTACGACTGCGAGCCATTTTTAAGTTTGCATCAAGCAATCGGTCATTTAATTTTCCAAAAGCTGCACGCTCATTTTGTTCTTGAGCATAGGTTTTAATTAGAGCCATACCATTCAGGTCTTCTTGCAAAAGAGAACTTATCTGAGACAGTTCTTGCTGAACTTGCAACTGTTCATCGCGGAGTTGTCCACTAAATCTCTGCACAATGATCAACATGATCGGATAAACCGATATTGACAGCAAAGTCAATAGAGGATCAATTGCGATCATGGCTGGCAAGGTCAAGCTATATACAAATACAGAGTTGATAATGCTCAACAGAGCAAAACCCAGTAGGCGGCGAATATTTTCCACATCACTGGTGACGATACTAATCGTCTCTCCTGCGGGGTTGTTAGCAAAATAACTAGGGGGCAGTTTGAGTAGATGCTCAAAAATTTGCTGCTTGAGGCTGTACTCAATTTTACGTCCAATTCCAAAAATCCAGACACGGGAAATCATTCTGATCGCCCACATTACTGATGATAAGCCGATCACTAGCCACACATAGCGCATCAGTTCCTGAAATTCAAAACCTTGAATTTCGCTAAGATCGTCAACGGCAGCTCGGATTAGCCAAGGAATGTATGTACCAAGAACGTTGGCGAGCAGTAAAGCTACCGTACCAATAGCTAAGTCACTCCAGTAGGGACGGAGATATTTTTTGAGATTTTGAAATTGCGATCGCACCATAATATGTAAATGATACTTTATTTTGTAAAAGGCTCTGCCGTACAGCAATTCGCGCTTTCTTAAAACTCAAGGAATGAATGGCGGCGCTCCGCGCCGCCATTGGACTCAAAGTAGGGAGGCAGCGCAGAGCGCCGCCTCCCTACTTTGGGTTCAAGACTGGCGGTAGCGATAAATCACTGTGGGAGCTTTAGTTGCTGAGCAGGGGTAAAAAATTGTCTGAGTACAAGATTTGTCAAGATCAAAGCGGTGATTAGATTAGCTGTGGTGATCGCAAAGAGAATCACTAACTGATATCGCACAGCTAACAAGGGCGACACGCCCCCTAAAATTTGACCTGTCATCATTCCCGGTAAAGATACTACCCCAGCCACCATCATCACGTTAATTGTGGGAATCATGGCGGCGCGAATTGCATCGGATTGATAATTAGCGATCGCCTGCGTTGGGGTTGCACCCAGACATAGATAAGTTTCAATCTCCCGCGATCTCTTGACTAGATCCTGTGTGAATCTCTCAGCCGCGATCGCTGCCCCGTTCATAGAGTTGCCCAAAATCATTCCCGCTAAAGGAATCAAGTACTGGGGAGCATACCAACTTTCAGGCTGAACTACTAGAAATGTTGTATAGAAAAGAATTGCGCCTGTACCAATGGCTACAGATACCCACATGATCGGTAATATATAAGGCACTTTTTCCCTAACCCGATTCTTGGCTTCCCGCGCCGCCATCAGACTCATCAATAAAATGATGAAAAGAATAACTAAAGGTTGTTTGATTTCAAATACAGTGTCCAGCAAAAAACCGACTACAACTAGCTGTACCACACTGCGAAGAGTGGCAATCATTAAGTTTGCCGAAATTGCCAGCTTTTGCCAAGTTGCCAGACTTATGGCGATCGCTACCAGACCCAGCGCGATCGCCATTTTAGGAATATCTAGATCAATAACTGTCATAGCTCACCCTCTATAAAGCGCTGTAATAATATTTAAATGCCACGCTACAGCGCGGCACTTAAATATTATTAGGCTCTGAGGGCTCCTAGAGTTTGTTCACCAAGGATGCCATCAACGGTCAAGCCATAAAATGCTTGAGCATTCTCGATCGCTGCGGTAGTTAATGGTCCCTGAATACCGTCAACTTCACCTTCATAAAACCCTAACTCACTTAGAAGTGTTTGCCCTTCTTCTAAACTGCCATCTTGGGGAGTTGCAACAGGGTTATCACCGGGATCAGCCTCTAAAGCGGCAATTGTTATGGAACCTGCTATACCATCAGCAATCAAGCCATAGGTTTTCTGTGCGAGTACGATCGCCTCAGTTGTCATTGCACCTGAAATGCCATCAATTGCACCACCATAAAAACCGCGATCGCTAAGTAATTGTTGGAGGTTTTCGACTGATTCCGAACTTGTGATTGGAGCTATCAAATCTTCAGAGCCAGATCCACCGACTTCGTAGGAATCATTTTGCAATGCTGCTAAAGTCTCAGAGCCGATTACGCCGTCAGCTTCTAGCCCATAAAATGTCTGAGCCTCAATGATTGCGTCCGTAGTGGCTTCACCTTTGACTCCATCGCTTACCCCAGGATTGAAGCCCCTTCGCGCCAACAGGTCTTGGACAAGGGCAATTTCTGGGACGTAAGCATAGGCAGCAGGAGTAGTATTGATTGCGATCATTCCTACGGCTAGACCAACACATAAAGCAGATTTGGCATGACGCGAAGAGTTGGCGATCGAGTCCAGCAATTGACAATTTAGAGCTTGATCAATTGACTCACCTTGATATATACGTTCGCAGACTGTTTCACCATGCAGATAAGCAACAAGTTCCATATAGTTAAGCTTCCTAAAAAAGGCGTAAATCGCTGTATAACTTATTGTATTGAGAAAACAACTAAATGTCACTAATCAAAGTTTTTTGTCATATATCATGTCAAACCCAAAAACACTCCTTGCCTGTAACCCCAGCTATACAATTTGTTTAAAAAAAGAAAATTATTATGTCAACTTAGCTGAAGGTAGGGGAGAAGATGTAATCAAACGAATCCGCAGAATGATTGTCCTATCTCCCCACAGACCAACTTACCAATTGCTATCTGCACATATTGGAAATGGCAAAACTACAGAACTGCTGCGACTAAAAGTAGAACTGGAACAACAAGGATTTATGGTTGTGTATATCGCTGTTGCCGAATATCTACAGATGGAAGACATTAGCTTGTCTGAAATTTGGCTAGTAATTTTAAATATGATCTTGCAACAACTAGAAAAGCAGATAGATTCGCTTGCCCTTAGAGCTTTACCTAATACAATTTCTGAACTAGAAAAATGCTTTAAGTTATCTCCGCCCATAGGAGTTTCTTCCTATAGACCACGATTACAAAACATTTTGCAAAATCTACAGGATAATCCTAGACAACGTTCTAAGTTACTTAATTATTTTGAATCTCGTCTTAAAAGCTCACTCTTTGCGGCAGTTGAAGAAGTAATCGCGCTTGAGGTTGATCGTCTCAAGCGATTAAGTAAAAAAGGATTAGTAATATTGATTGATAATCTCGATCAACTATCAGTTACACAAGCTGACGCAATTTTTGGTGAAGGTGGTAAATATTTGCGCCAGTTTCCCTGCCACACAGTTTATACATTCCCCATGATCGCGAGCGATGATGTTAAAGCGCAATTGCAGAACTACAGCAATACTCTATATCGGCTGCCGAATCTAGCACTACGCGATCGCCAAGGACTTGTCAATGAAGTAAGTTTAAACTTGTTGTATCAAGTTGTTTTAGCAAGATTGTTACCACATCTTGAGTCAAATCAACGACTATCTCAAGTTACTGAAGCCTTTGATAGCTTAGAAACCTTAAATCAGTTATGTCTTGCTAGCTATGGACATCCGACCTATTTAATATCACTGCTCTATGGTTGTCTCCAAAAACAAGCTCTCCCAATTACATCTGATACGCTTAACCAAGTTTTAGCAACTGATCGGGAGACGCGCATCTCAACTATCAGAGATTGTGATTGGCAATTCTTGCAACTTGCCCTTACTGGTCAGAATCTATCACCTGATACTTCTGCAAATTTAATGCGACGTTTACTTCTATTTGAATATCATGATGCTGAAGGCAGTTGGTTTATTAGTCCATTTTCCGACATTGTTTTGCGGGGATTCAAAAAGATATTTCTAAAAAATTGATAAAAATTGATCAAGTGTCGCAGTAATTTATTCCCATAAATCAAAACCAAGAAGCGGGTGTTTGGGGGGGACACCGCCCACACCCCCCCTGGTGGGGTTTAAAAATAAATAGGGGGGGGGGGGGGGCCAAAGCATATTTTT
>JBBQRB010000220.1:0-5229 GCA_038215315.1 Pseudanabaenales cyanobacterium | reverse complement strand
CGAATACATTGAGCGATCGCGAGTGGGAAGTTCGATTGCTATTTCTTGATGAAACAAGGGATTTTTTGGCGGATATTGAATCTGAATTATTAGGATTGAGCGATCGCGGTTTACAAAAATCGGCAATCAATAAGATTTTACGATCTGCTCACTCCATGAAGGGAGGTGCAGGAATGATGGGCTTTCATTCTCTGAGTGAAATGGCTCATCGATTAGAAGACTTTATTAAGATTTTGCAAGCAAAAAATCAAACCGCGATCGCGCCTGAAATGGAAAGTCTATTTCTTAGTGCGATCGATGGAATGAATAAAGTTGCCAATATCCACAAGCAGCGTCACAATCCTGAACATCAATGGCTAGAGGATTACATCCATCCACCCTTTAACCAATTGCACGAAATATTAGGAGATTTATCAGCCCAGCATGAGGCTAGCCTGCTATCTGAGGAGGTAGGGCAGGATATGCGGATCTTAATGTTTTCAACTGAAGTTGATGCTTGCCTAAATCGACTAGCCGAAGTGATGGATGATCCCAATTCCAAGGTGCTTCGAGAAGAGTTTGAACTTGCCAGTCAAGAATTTGGCTGTCTAGGGGAGATGCTTGAATTGCCAGCATTTACAAAGCTATGTGAAGAGATCAATCAAGCCCTCACCGATCCACAGGCAAATGTTTTGCAAGTAACTACAGCCGCGCTAGATGTGTGGCGGCGATCGCAAGCATTGGTCTGCATTAGCCAGTTTCAATTACTTCCAGATCATTTTGAGCTATCTGCGGACGCTCTTCCGTTAGATGATTGGCAAGAGAATATTGTTGTGGCAGCCTCCACAGAATCGGGAATGAAGATCGTTGATGAAACTAGCGCCGAGTCAACAATTCGGATTCCGATTCGTCATTTAGAAGCTTTAAGCGATCGCTTTGGCGAACTAAATGCCGAACGGAGTGGCTTGAGACTGCAACTAAAAAGAATGCGTGACTTGGTGCTGATTTTAAATAACAGAATGCATGGATTGGAGCAGTCTAACGCGCAGCTAAGAGAAGTCTATGATCGTGTGGCTACATCTTCTGAGGTTCTTACCCCCGTTGTCGTTTCCAGTCAAAAAAAGTTAAATAGTTCTGCAAATATAGCTAGTAACTCATTCTTGCACGATACCAGTCGCTTTGATCTTTTGGAGATGGATCGTTACAGTGATCTGCACATCTTGTCACGGGAAATTATGGATAGTGTAGTGCAGTTGCAAGAGGTTTCTAGTGATTTGGAAACAGCCTTGACTGATACTGAAGGTGTAGAACGCGAATTAGGGCGAGCCTCTCGACAAATGCAAGCTGCCCTTGAGCAAGCGCGAATGAGAATGCTCAATGAAGTTTTAGGAAGGTTCCCTCGACTATTGCGTGACCTATCCCTAGCTCATAATAAGCAGGTTGATCTTGTGTTGCGCGGTAGTTCAACCCTAGTTGAGCGATCAGTCTTAGAAATTTTAGAAGATCCACTTTTGCATTTACTGCGGAATGCCTTCGATCATGGCATCGAAACACCTGAAGAACGTATTGCTGCTGGTAAATCGCCTAAAGGTAAGATCGAAATTGCGGCTGGTTATCGGGGTAATCAGACTATAATCACGATTAGCGATGACGGTAATGGCATTAATTTTACAAAGCTTCGCGATCGCGCTTTACAAATGGGACTCAGTGAAGAGGAACTAAATCAATCAAGTGAAGAAGAACTTCTTGATTTAATCTTTGAGCCAGGGTTCAGCACGGCTGAACAGGTTACAGAATTGTCGGGGCGTGGCGTGGGGCTAGATGTCGTGCGATCTAACTTGGATCTTATTGGTGGCAGCATCCGTGTCAAAACCGAGTCAGGGCAAGGAACTAGCTTTATCCTCAATGTACCAGTCTCTCTCTCGATCGCTCGCGTGTTGTTGTTTGAAGCAAATGGCTTGCAAATGGCAATACCCACCAGCGCCGTTGAAGAGATTCTCCTAATTCAAGATACTTCCATCTACACAATCGTTAATCAAGAAGTGCTGGATTGGGAAGGCTACTCTGTCCCTGTTTTAAAGCTAGGCGATCGCTTGCAATTTGCCCGTCTACAGTTCCAATCTGAGACTGAAAATCGTCCGATTGTCGATGAGCCGTTATTGCTGATTGTTGCCCAAAATAACGTTCCCTTTGGTCTTCAAGTTGATCGCTACTGGGGTGAACAAGAAGTAACAATTCGTGGAGTACAAAGCTTAATTCCGATGCCTTCAGGATTTATGGGATGTGCCATTTTAGGTGGTGGGAAACTTGTGCCACTAGTTGATATTGACGGCTTGCTGACTTGGGCGATCGCGGACATTAACGCAACTCCTAGCAAAAATATCACCTTACCGTCTGCGCGAAGCGATCGGCGGGTTACGGTGTTAGTCGTTGATGATTCAATTAACGTACGGAGATTCTTGGCAATGACCTTAGAAAAATCTGGCTATCGAGTAGAACAGGCTAAAGATGGAATGGAAGCAATGGAAAAATTAAAGAAATTACAAACTCTTTCGGAAAAATCCAGAGTTAGCGCGGTAATCTGTGATGTGGAAATGCCAAGACTAGACGGATTTGGCTTTTTAGCACAGTCTCGCAGCGATGATAGCTGTAAAGATATTCCTGTAGTAATGCTTACATCTCGTAGCGGATCGAAACACCGAGATTTGGCAATGCGTTTAGGAGCTTCCGCCTATTTCTCTAAACCTTTCAAAGATAATGAACTCCTCCAAACATTATCTCAACTTGTTGCCAAATAAACTTACTATTCATCTAGATTATGCCAGTTATCTCCTCTCTGCGATCGCAACGACTATCAGGACTAAAATCTGATTCAGAAAAGCAGTATGTCGCTTTCCGTCTGCGTCTTGGTTGGTTTATTTTGCCGATAGAAGCAATTTACCGCGTGATTCCCTTAGAAAATCACATTCCTAAACTGACCTTCGCAGGTCAAAAGGTAATGATTGTTGATCTTGGGAAAATATTATTTGGTCAAAACAAATCCCAATCTGGCAAAATCCCCCAACTCATTGCCAATGGAGCAATTGTTTCTTCAAAACCATCTTTAATCGTAGTGAGTAGCCATGCAGGAAAATTAGTTGGGGTGCTTAGTAACTCGCAGCCAGCACTTCAGAAAATCGCCCAAAACCAATTAGTTCCCTTACCGCTAACCTATAGCCAAAATTGGAAAGTTGACTATATAAACTACATGACCCTTCCTTCTCAAGATATGCCTTCTCTATTTGCAATCGATAGCGATCGGCTAGTCGCTGGTATGTTTAAGTTAAGTAGCTCGGCTAAATAAAAACCAAAAAGCTGAGGCGCACGCTGCGCGTGCGCCTCAGCTTTTTAGTTTTATATTTAATATGTGCGATAAAATTGATAACGAACGCTCAAGATTTGTCGCACGCTAACCATGATCGCAAATATCGCCACACCCAAATTTTCCGCCGCCGAAATCAAATCTGAAGGCTTAACCTTAGATGAATATCAGATGATTTGCGATCGCCTAAATCGTGAACCCAACAAAGCCGAATTAGGGATGTTTGGCGTGATGTGGTCAGAGCATTGCTGTTACAAAAATTCGCGTCCCTTGCTGAAGCAATTTCCAACGACGGGCGATCGCATTCTCGTGGGGCCTGGTGAAAACGCAGGCGTGGTCAAGATTACTGATGATATTGCGATTAGTTTTAAAATCGAAAGCCATAATCGCCCGTCGGCGGTGGAGCCTTATCAAGGTGCGGCGACAGGTGTGGGTGGAATTTTGCGCGATATTTTCACAATGGGTGCGCGTCCTGTTGCCATTTTGAATTCACTTCGATTTGGCGAACTTTCTGATCCTTGGGTGCGTAGCCGTGTTAATGGCATTGTCAGTGGGATCGCAGGTTATGGCAACTGCATCGGCGTTCCTACGGTCGGCGGTGAAGTTTATTTTGATAAGGCTTATAACCGTAATCCGCTCGTCAATGCGATGGCGATCGGGATTATGGAAACCAAGGAGATTGTCAAATCTGGCGCTGCTGGGATTGGAAATCCTGTGGTTTATGTTGGCTCCACGACTGGGCGCGATGGCATGAAAGGCGCGAGTTTCGCCAGTGCTGAGATTTCGGACAAGTCCGAACAGAGCCGTTCTGCGGTACAAGTCGGCGATCCATTCCTAGAAAAAGCATTAGTGGAAGCCTGTTTAGAGGCTTTTAAAACTGGTGCAGTGGTGGCGGCGCAAGATATGGGTGCGGCGGGCTTGACCTGTTCTACTTCTGAAATGGCGGCGAAGGGTGGTGTTGGTGTGGTTCTTGATCTTGACAAGATTCCTGCCAGAGAAACGGGTATGACTCCCTACGAATATCTGCTTTCAGAATCGCAAGAACGAATGCTATTTGTGGCGCATAAGGGAAGGGAAGCAGAACTGATTGAAATCTTCGAGCGTTGGGGACTTCATGCAGTAGTAGCTGGAGAAATTTTAGAAGAGCCAATCGTGCGGATTCTTTGGCACGGAGAGATTGCGGCTGAGATTCCTGCGATGGCTTTGGCAGATAATACGCCGATCTATCATCGTCAACTTGCCGACACGCCTGACTATGCCAAGAAAGCATGGGCATGGGATGAGAAATCAGCGATCGCCTCTCTTCCCTCGATCGCATCAAATGACGCGCTATTGCAATTATTAGATACGCCTGCGATCGCCTCAAAAGCATGGGTCTATCGCCAGTACGATCATCAAGTTCAGAATAATACAGTAATCTTCCCCGGGGGAGCCGATGCCGCCGTGATTCGTTTACGCAGTCAAGGTTTTGGTACTGGCGAGTTAGGAACTGCCCAATCTCAAATCGATTCCCTTGTTGGTGTCGCCGCTACTGTCGATTGCAATGCTCGTTATGTCTATCTTGACCCCTACGAAGGTGCAAAACTTGCCGTTGCCGAAGCCGCACGAAACTTGTCCTGTGTTGGTTCTGAGCCAATATCCGTCACTGATAATTTGAACTTTGGCAGCCCTGAAAATGCGATCGGCTATTGGCAATTGCATGAGGCATGTCGCGGTATTGCCGATGCTTGTCGCGAGTTATCAACTCCTGTCACTGGCGGCAATGTCTCACTCTATAACGAAACTATTGACTCAGAAGGAAACTCTCAACCGATTTATCCCACACCTGTAATCGGCATGGTGGGCTTAGTCGAAGATGTGACTAAGGTTTGTGGTCAGGGTTGGCAAGC
>JBBQRB010000219.1:0-5269 GCA_038215315.1 Pseudanabaenales cyanobacterium | reverse complement strand
CCGCGGTCCCGCCCCCCCCGCGCCCGCTCCAGCTTCTGGGGTTTTACGTTTTCTTTGGCCAACCAACTCACGACCCCGTCAACTATTCGGGGGGCGGCGCTGCCCGCCGCACCGCTAATCTTTCACTGGGAAGTAGGTAGGCAAAAGAAACCTTAAGACCCAAGAAGCTGTAGCGCACGCTGTGCGTGCGCTACAGCTTCTTGGGTTTAATTATGCTTGCCTACTTATTAAACACAGGGAAAGGTTATATCGTATTGAGTTCCCTATTCTTTCTCTCAATTGAGCGTATTAAACTTTTGTCAGTCAATCAAGTGATCTAGGAGTTTCAAGTCCATAACCAAAACGGACGATCAATTCATGGCTTATCCGATCGCTTCAGCGACTCTATATGCAGATGCGATCGCGCCCTCATGCAAGCCATCGCCCAGATACGCTCCCGCGTAGTAAGTATGATTCTCTCCATTTGTGGCAACTACTTCATCGCGATATTTAAAAGCTCCAGTGGTATACATTGGTGTGTGGTGTTTTTGAACGTGAATAATTTGATCTTTGGCAATCAATTCTTCCAGTTGAAATGACAAAAAATAATGCGTTGGTGAAGAGATTCCGCAAAGCTGATTTAGACAACTGTTATATCCCCATTGGGTGTCGGTTTGAAAAAAATCAAATTCTGCGGGATTCTGGATATTTTGAAGTTCGTACATCGTTATATCCTGATGAACTATGGTGTTTACATAATTGGCTTTCCATTCAGAGAATCGCTTGATTTCATTATCGCTAGGATCGGCTAATAACGATATTACTTGGTCAGGCGGCGTAGCAAACACGACTTTGTCAAATTCTTGAGTTTCACCATGCGATCGCTTGATTTTTACAATATCTGAACTTCGAGAAATACTAGAAATTTCTGCATTTAGCACGACTTCGCCCTTAAATCGTTCTAAAATCTTCTCAATGTACGAATAGACACCACCTTCAATTCTGAGCCAATTAACCGAAATGTAGTCGCGTAGCATCGGCATAGCGAGTTCGGCAGGGAAATTATCAATTAGTTCAAAGGGAATTGAATAGCTATACATCGTCAATAGTTTTAACCAGATATGGCTAACACTTTTGTCTGTCAAATATTTCGACAATGGCAGATCGTAAAAGTCTTCCATTTCTGCAAACCTTGTTTCCAGCCACAGCCTTACAGAGCTAACATGGATCGTATCGAACCGTAGATATTCAATCAGACGTTGTAGCCCTCGATAGTTGCGATCAATCGTGGCTCCTGACAAAATGCGATCGCCTTCTTTAGGAAAAAAAGACGAGCCGATGCTAATCGGCTTTAGTTCTACTTCTAGTTCTTGCATCAGCGCGATAAAGTTATGAAATACGGTTGGGAATTCTAGAACTCCACATTCTAACCTGCGATCGCAATCCGATTGGTTAGGTTGCACATTTTTATTTAATGTGCGAATATGCCCTCCCAGCATGGGCTGTTGTTCAAAGACAGTGACATGATGCTTTTGTTTGTCAAGTAGGTAAGCAGTTGCCATGCCACTACCACCACCACCGATAATTGCAATTCTCATAGCTTGTCTCCTAGATAATATGAATATGCCCTCACCCCAGCCCTCTCCCAAGGGGAGAGGGAGCAAGAGAAGAAGAATTAATGAGATTTAGCTCCCCTCTCCTCTGGGGAAAGGGATAAGGGGCTTAACCTAAAAGCACATCGCCAGATAATCTTTGATACAGGAGCGCTCCTGTCCAAAATGTTGGTGCAAATCCTGGATAACCCGAAGAGGCATTACAGAAATAGAAATGATTAAGAGAGGTTTCGCAGTTGAGCCTTCCCAGACCCATATTTCGTGGCGTTAGACTTGAACCGTAGGAATTACCCTCTGGACACCAGCAAAAGCGTTCGTTAGTTGTCGGGCTACCTGTAACATGGAAGACCATATGCTCCCGAAAATTCGGTACATAGTGCTTCTCAACTACATCAAGAATAGAATCAAAAATTTCTTGTTTTTTGTGGTTATATGCTTTGCGATCGCTTTCCAGCAATTTTTGAAAATAGCTATAATTGGCAACGGTCAGGAATTCAACAATTTGGCAATCTTCTGGGCAATCTCCACCAGCATCAGTCAATAGAGTGGGCGTAGTAATCGCAAAGCTAGGATTAGAGAAGTCGTTGCGATCGTACATCTGAGCGAAGGATTCATTCAGATCCTCATGTCCAGCATGAAAAAGATTCCACTTGCCAAAGCCATAATCTTGCATATCGAGATCCTTAACGACACAGTAGACCATGTAGTTAGACGAAGAATAATCGTAATTGAGCTTTTGACGGATTTTTTTCGAGAACTTTGTTTCGCCGATCATTTTGGCGGCTTTTTTAGGGTCAATATTGCAAATTACGGTTTCGCCTGTAAACTCATAAGTTTGATGGTCGAGCAAGTTCATCGCCTCCACGCCAGTAACCGTCAGATCTGTGACTCTAAAGTTTGTGACCTCATGGTTTAGCAGCACTTTCCCACCATTAGATTCAATCACTTTAACGAGAGAATTAATCACATACTCAAAATGCTGCGTGGGATAGAATGCCCCCGCTTGATAACCTCTAAACAGAGCTACCCAAGCATAGAATGAGAGTTGATTGGGCGGCAGCAAAAAATCTGGCCATTGCAGCGCTAATAGGGTTTGAGCGGCTTGTGGTAGTTGGAATTTATCAAATACATCTTGAAGCGTACTGTTGAGATATTGGATCGTACAAATTACTTCACTCCCATGTTTGAGCAGTTCCATTGGCTTAACTGGTGGTGCAAGTCTTTTCATGCCTTCGCCAGTTTTCTCAACTTCATTCACAAAACGACGAATGCGATCGCGATGCTCAGGAAATAGCTTTGATAAACGCTGAATCAGTTCCTCTGGGTCTGAAGGAATATCTAACGCATAACCCTCCATTCGCATATGGTCAAAGCCTTCTGGGTTATACCTTTCAAAGGTCACATCCTGATCTAATCCTAACTTTTTGAGTACCCGATTTACGGTTTGTCCTTCACCACAATCCCAAACATAGTGAAATTGGGCATTAAATGTATATTTTTTTGCCAACGTAAACGTGTGACCGAAGCCACCTGCGTGTTCGTGAGCTTCCAGAACTTGTACGGTCTTACCCGAATTTGCCATCAAAGCTCCAAATACCAATGCGGACAAACCACTGCCGACAATCAGATAATCTGTTTTCATATAAAGCCCTCTAGAGAAAAATAAGGGGATTAAGCCCCATGATCGGTTAGTTCGTAATCTAAAATGTTATGACAAAGTTTCAAGGACTTCAGACATTGGGAAGCGCACTTTTGCCAATTCAGCATATTTGTCATCAATAGCACGATAACCCGCCGCGCAAGCTACTACAGTTGCATAGCCTTTGCCAGAAAGTCCCAAAACTCGATCATAGTTAGCAGGTTCAAGACCTTCCATTGGGCAGGTATCTACACCCAATAGAGCAGCCGAAGTCATGAAGTTACCCAAGGCAATATAAGTTTGTCGAGTTGCCCATTCATTTACAATCAAGCTACGTGCGCCATAGATTACATCGTTAACCATTAAGTTACGATATTCGACCATAGACTCAATGCTAACTCCACGTAATTCCGCTATTCTCTTGATATAGCGATCAATATCGCTAGCAGTTAAGTTTTTCTGGATAGTAAAAACTACAAAATGAGAACAATCTGTTACTTGCGATTGATTCCAAGATAATGGTTTGAGTTTTTCTTTAAGTTCTGGGTTTGTAATTACCCAAAACTTCCAAGGTTGTATACCGTAGGAAGATGGAGTCAAGACGAGTGACTCCTTCAGTGCTTGCCATGTAGATTCAGGAACGATCATATTCGGGTCAAACTTCTTAGTAGCGTACCGCCAATTTAGGCATTCCAATAGAGTTTCAGTACTTATCGATTGGCTTATAGATTTTGTTGTCATTATTCTTAATGTTTGACTAATGTTTGCTACTGTTTTTACTTGCAATGTATAAATACGCAGTCTGCTTCAATATCACTTTGCGCGATCGCTGTTTCACTTACTGCATGAATTGATTGATTACGATACAAATTGAATCATTACCAAGCTATTAAAGCTATTTGTCAGAACGATTTGCCTTTAACTTCAGTTGTAAATCGCCTCAACATTCCTCTTTTCAAGTTTGTATATAGCCTATTGAGGCTTTAAAGGGTACAGAAAAACTTTGAAAGTGCCGTTCTGCGGCACTTTCAAAGTTTTTTCTGGGTTTTAGAATAGCGCAAAGCGCTGTAGGTGGCGATCGTAATGCCAATAGTTAAAAAATGCTATCAAATGCTAGCCGATTCTAGCAAGATATCATATACTAGCAATTGATAGCAATTGAGGGTTTGTTTATGTCGAAAAAGAAGCAGTTAAATGTAAGGCTTCCCGACACTTTGTTCGACCGTTTGGAGCAGCGCGTTCTCAAGACTAAAATGGGTATGGCGGCTATGGTGGAAGTCCTTTTGCTTCGAGCTTTGGAGCAAGAGTCGTCTGACGCTGAGCGCGATGGTTCTGGCGATCGCTTTGATGTCTTAGTGAAGCGCATTGAGGCTTTGGAAGCTAAGTTGTCGATTGAACCTGATGATTCACATCTGGTTGAAGCTTCTGTTGTGGAAGCGGTTGTAGCCGTCGCGTTGATCGCTGATTTTGTGGCTAGCGAGCCATCGCCAGATCTAGAATCCGATGTGAAGCTTTTGAGTGCTGAAGATCTTGCCCTACGCTTGTCTGTCACAGTAAGAGCGCTAGCTCAGAAGAAAGATAAAAGTACTTTTTCTGATTGGACTAGAAAACACGACCCAGAAGGCGTTGCATGGAAATACATCGCTCCTAGCGATCGCTTCTGTCCACTTGTCGATTAGTCTTTTTTGGTATCGCAGTAAGTGCACGCAAGTTAATGTCAATCGCCAGCCCCTTCTGGCGGTCTGGATCTGCACGCATTGTAATGTCGCGCTTAAGTAGTTGGGTTTAATCATAAAGAATATCTATGTAGCGCAAGCGTCTCGCTTGCATTGTGGTGACGCAGGCAGGATGCCCGCGCTACGCCTTAAACCCCAATAATTAGATGGTGCGGCGCTTCGCGCCGCACCATCTAATCTTTCACTGTGAAGGGAATATCTATAATTTAATGAGGAAATTTGTTTGATAAAAAATTTAATGTTTGTCTGTCAAGACAGAACCTATTCTCAAATTGCTGAAGCATGGATGCACTATTTAGGGA
>JBBQRB010000218.1:0-5288 GCA_038215315.1 Pseudanabaenales cyanobacterium | reverse complement strand
TTTACAAATTTTTTCTACTTTGGAAATCATCAAGCATTGGGCTGAAATGACAAACCCTAGCTCAAATGAGTTAAAAAATGTTTTGAATGCTGTTCGTGAAAAAGGTAGGTACTTACCGAGTCAAAAGCACCCATTATTTAGTTGGTGGCAATCGGCGATAAATGTTCAGGAATAACCATAAATCCTGAATAAAAGATGAGTTATTATTTGCGCGTGGCACACACGATCGCCTCAGTCTCGCGATCGTCAAACTTTATGACAAAGCGATCGCTACCTGTAAACCTGACATTTAACTCAATCACAACTAATAAACCTCATCGTGAGTAGCGATCGCGCAAACACAATTTCATCATAATCCCTTTTTTGCAGCTATATTTCCTCTTGCCAAGGATTAACTAGAGTTAGCTGACAATCACAAAAATCGGCAATGTTGCGAGTTGCTAATACTGCATTTTGAGAAAGCGCGATCGCTGCAATTTGAGCATCCGCCTGAGCGATCGGCTTCCCAATTTGTCGCCGCAATGAAGCTAACCTTGCATATGCCAACGCTGCCGCACTATCAAAATTCAAAATTCGAGCCTGAAAATCCTGTACATACATTTGTCCCACCGCCCTCTCCATATCGCTACGGCGTTTCCCCACAGGCAACAACGCCAAACCGTAATACATTTCAGCCTGTGTAATCGAAGTAACGAAGATTTCAGAGACATCCTGTTGAGCAATCCAAGCCATAACCACAGGATTTGGCACTGCCCGCATAAATTCTGAAAGCACATTTGTATCGAGAATAATCATAAATCCTCGAATAAGGGGCGATCGCGAATCGACTCTCTTACAATTTCAGGTAATTCAATTCCACCCAAATTGGCAAAACGGCGATGGATCGATTCTCCGAGGCTTTTTGGCGATTCTTCTTCAGCTAAGATATCTTTAAGAATTACCCGCACCTCTTCTTCCATTGAACGCCCTAATCTTGCCGCCCTAATCCGCAACTTCGATTTGAGCGCATCATCCAAATTCCGAATCGTAATATTAGCCATCGGTTTATTCAATGCAATCATTTAATGATTTCAATGATAGCACCAATAAACTTCATAGTGAGTGTCAATATCAATCGATCGCCTCCTTATTATCCAGATCGCCCCACTTCTTCCATTGCTTATACAGCATTCCCTCCTCTTCACAGAGATCTGCCTTCGCTGCCCGCCAAAACTTTTTCAAGAAACTCTTCGCAGGTTCATTCGCCGCCATAGCGATCGCCTGATTCTGCTTTTCTAGTTGTGACTCTTGATCAATGGATTTAAAAGAAACGTCGTTGGAACGCGATCGCAAATCTAGCAACTGTGCATCGATTTCCGTCGCCAATTGTGCAATCTCTTGATCAGAAAACATAAATTTTTATCCCTTTTTAGATTAATTATTCACATTAAACAAAACTGCTCAAATCAAGATTAAAAAAGAAGGTGATCGCCAAGTGTCCTCAAGCGATCGCTACCTGTAAACCTGACATTTAACTCAATCACAGCTAATAAACCTCATCGTGAGTAGCGATCGCGTAAACACAATTTCATCATAATCCCTTTTTTGCAGCTATATTTCCTCTTGCCAAGGATTAACTAGAGTTAGTTGACAGTCACAAAAGTCGGTAATGTTGCGAGTACTGCATTCTGAGAAAGTGCGATCGCCTATTTTGTTTACTCCTTCAAGTTGAACGAGCTAGATCCAATATAAAATGGAAAAACAGAAGGAAAAAAATTTCATGGCAGTGCGATCGCCTCGATATAGCAAAGAAGAATTCGCTAATGATTGTCAAAAGATTAGATTAAGGTGCAGATGCGATCGCTATTTTTAAGAAGTCTGGGTCTCTACAAAAGCTATACAAACTGACAAGTATCGTCATCATCGCCGCTATGAAAGGTCGCTCTTGGTTGTGTAAACTCGCTGTCTTCTGAACGTGGTAGTCCGCCTTGGGCTGGATGTTGCATCTGCTTCGCTTCTAGCTGATCGTACAGAGATTTTACGGCTTGCATTATATGAGTAGCTGACTGCTCATAAATGCTTGACTCACTTAGCGATCGCGCTGTTTGCAAAAGACAACTCTGTGCTTGCTCAAACGTGGGATAAACATAGAATATTTGTCTCAATAACTCATCTAGTGCGTGGGATCGCAGATCTTGCCAGTTATCGCGATCGGGATCGAATCGATAGTACAGCAATGAAAACAGCAGAATCTTAGCTCGCATCGGATTGGTGAACCGCATTAGGTCTAAACGCTGATCAAATAAATTTTCGGCAATTTTAGGCTCAAACGGTTTCTTAACTGGAATAGCAGATTCTACAATTGGAAAGTTCTGAAAATTAACTACAGAAGGGGATGGAAGAAGGGGATTGAGGTTGCCATATGCGGGATAGAGTGGTTCTAGCTTTGTGAGTAACAAATTGCCAATCGAGGTATATTCCGTAGGCTTAGAGACCCTTTGTACCGCCTCAGTAACTAGCGCCACTAACTGAGAAAAGGTTGGCATAAAGGAAACCAATTCCTTTAAAAGACTTTCCCAATCTACGCTATTTAACTGTCGTAAATCACTTTCCCAAACATCTTGATAAGTATAGAAAAGTAACTTTTTAAGGCGCATTTGCTGGGAGTCAGTATCAATATCATGGACAACCCAAGCATAAATATCATTATCTACATTTGGATAAGCTTCAGACAGCAACTCCTCTTCGGGAATGTTTAGATCTGGAGATTCTGCAAATGTTTCCTCAATAGGTGCTTGTGATTTTTCTGCAATATCTTGAGAACTATTGATAGGTGCAATTAGCTGTGCTGAGCCTGCATTAATCACCAAATGACTAACTTGATAAGAAATAGGCGATGGGAGTGACGAAGTAGCTGTCGATGGCGATGGTTCAGGGATTACTGGGTTTGGAGGCTGCTGATAAATTTGGGCGATCGCATGGAAGACAAACTTAGCAACAACTAGATATTGGCGCTGCTTTTGCACTGCGATCGTTTTAACTGCTTTAACTAGATTTTCCTTCATCAGTTCCAATGTGGGAAACTGTCGGTGTAAATCCTGTAATAGTTCCACAAAACTAAAATTATGCAAGCGACTTAAATCATTTTCTAAAATGCCTGTGCAAACCAAGCAAATTAATTTTTTAGCTCTTGTGGGATCTTCACTCATTTCCAGATCATCTGACACCTCATTAATAAGCTTGTCTAGAAAACTTTGCTCATCTTGAGCTACTTCTGGAACTGCTTCTGGAGCTTCTAAATCGCTGTCGCGTATATCTGAAGAACTCGACTGGCTAATTTTACTAACAATCGTAAAAGCTTGCGATCGCTTTAACAGAGGCTCCAGAGCATCGATTACTTCACTGGCTGACTGATAGCGCTGACGAAAGTCAAAACGCACCATTTTGTCGATAATATTTGCCAAGGTTGGCGTAACTTCCGATTGATCTCGCCACTGAAATTCGCTAGTGATGGGATCTTCAGGAACTTGATTGGGCATCAAGCCTGTGAGCGATTGAATGGCAATCATCCCGATCGCATAGATATCACTAGCAAAAATAGTCTTACCGCTATACTGCTCATTAGGCATATAGCCAGGCGAGCCAATCACTAAACTAGAAATATGTCCTAGCTGGCTAATCGGTTGGGTACTAACCTCCTTGACTGCGCCAAAATCAATTAACACAATCTTGCGATCGACTTTACGGCGAATTAAATTACTCGGTTTGATATCGCGATGAATTACCTGTTGACGATGCACAAAGGCAAGAGTAGGCAGAATATCCGTCAGAAAATCAATTGTGTACTGTTCTCCTAAACGACTGCCAGCCTTAACCTCTTGAGTTAAAACATTACCTTCAATTAATTCTTGGGCTAAAAAGAACTCTTCATCTTCTTCAAAGTGCGCCAGTAAGCTAGGTATACAGTCATGCTTACCCAATCGGTAAAGTACTTTTGCCTCTTTATCAAATAGCTCCCGTGAAATTCTTAGTATTTCTTCCTGCAATGATGCAGGTTTGAGCTGCTTGATCACACAGGAGGGGCGATCGGGCAAGTATCGATCTTCTGCGATAAATGTATGGCTAAATCCGCCACCACCCAATTGTTTGATAATTTTATAGCGCCCAGTCAGGGTTTTACCGAGCATAATTGTTTTAGCCAATACTAGCAGTTGCAATAAATAGGTTTGCGCTGCCTTGGGCTAAGCAAATCTATGCTGTTATTTTGACATCTGATTCGCTGTCTAGCAAGCTAATATTCACAGTAAATAATTGGCTATGCGCGGCTTCGCCGCGCATAGCCAATTATTTACTGTGAATGAAGTGTCACGCTCCGCGTGACACTTCATTCCTGTTTGTCGATTTTATCGATACTCACGCGATCGTCAAATACAAAACATTCACCTTCCCAAATACTTTCTTCTTTAGGAACTTCTTCAATATATTTGAGAATGCCACCTTTAAGATGATATACCTCATCAAAACCTTGAGCGAGCATATATGCGCTAGCTTTCTCACAACGAATTCCACCTGTGCAGAACATGGCAATTTTTTGATGTTTTTGAGGATTTAGATTTTCTTTTACATAGTTAGGGAACTCTCCAAACGCTTCTAAATTTGGATTGATCGCTCCTTTAAACGTTCCAAATTCCACTTCATAGTTATTGCGTGTATCGATTAAAATTACATCTGGGTCAGTAATTAACTGATTCCATTCATAGGGTTCGACATAGGTTCCTACTTGAACGCTGGGGTTGATATCGGGAACTCCTAAGGTAACAATTTCTTTTTTTAGCCGCACCTTCATCCTTTGAAATGGTGTTCCCTGACAGTAAGATTCCTTATGTTCAAATTCTCTAAGTCTGGGATCATTACGTAAATAGGATAACAAAGCATCGATCGCCTCACGACTACCTGCGATCGTTGAATTAATTCCTTCCTTAGCCAATAGAATTGTGCCTTTAAGTTGATGGAAATCGCAAAATTCTTTTAATGGAGTTTGCCATGAGGCGTAATCTGGTAGCTCTGTAAAATGGTAGAAAGCTGCTACTACCGTATAAGTTTCTGGATCTTTTTGGTTTTGGGATATCTGATCGATTTGGGCTTGTAGTCGATTGTGCTGTTTAGCTCTGCTCATGATTGCCTTAGCGATCGCTGATTAAATTAAAACTAACCTTAAATATATCGCAATCCCCTACATCAACAATGATTTTCTCAGGACAAGTTTCGTAAATGTTATTGACTTGCTGAGTACGCAAACCAAAGCCCAA
>JBBQRB010000217.1:0-5327 GCA_038215315.1 Pseudanabaenales cyanobacterium | reverse complement strand
CAGGGCTTTTAAATTCACATATTAATCATGACGATCGCAAATCCTTAAGTCGTTGGCTCTGGGCGCAAGATCGTTATATGAAGATTGAATCAAAAAAATTATTATTAACGCCCAATAGCAAACTAGGTTTTGGCGATCGCTTGCGAAAGCAAAAGGTAATTGCCCCGATTGTGATCTTTTTTTACTGCCTAATTCTTAAAGGCGGGATTTTAGATGGTTGGGCAGGTTGGTACTATGCGTGGCAAAGGGTATTGGCGGAAGTGCTATTGGCAACTCGCTTAATTGAGCTAGAAAGACTCGAATAGAGACTTAACTAGTAAAACCCAAAGCCCAACAAGCTATAGCTTGTTGGGCTTTGGGTCGTTAAATATCTTCAGAACCTAGCGATCGCAACTTCTCTGCTAATTGGTTTGCCCTTAGCTCTGCTTGTTCCTTTAGTTGACGTTGTTGCGCGACTAACTGGCGTTGCTCTTCTACTAGTAGGCGCTGCTGTTCTACTAGCTGGCGCTGTTGCTCGACTAGCTCACTGCCCCACAGGAGTAAATTGCCATCACGATCCCACCAGCGTAGCCAATAGCCATATTGTTCGGCTTTTTTACCAACCCATACACCTAAAAATAAGCCGAGGCATTCAATCCAGAAGAGTTGATTTTGCGAAGGATCTGGTTTTTGAGTTTCATACACGCCATGCTCTAGACGGTAGACCTCTAATGTGCCTGTGTGAGGGTGAAAAATAACATAGGTAGGGACTTTGAGAATCTGCTCGTAAAAGTACCATTTGCCATAGGGATAGTGGGGATTAAAGGAATATTCATTACCCTCGGTTGCCGAGATAAATTCCATCACGATTTCAGGGCTGCTGCCTTCGGCATGGGGCGTATAGCTGCGGCGAATTGAACCAGATATGGATGGGTAAGCCGACGGAATATATACCCAGTCAGGAGCTTTGACAACGATTTTGTCATTCACATTGGCGCATAGACCAAAATTTGAAGCGATGATCATCGACTCTAAGATCAGGCCCGCTAGTTCTAACGATTCACGCAAGGCGGCGGCTAAGAGGGGCTGTAAAGTGCTTTCCACAGGTTCATCGGGGAGGATAAAATCGTTAGGTAATTTTTCCCAAGTAATATGGGATGGCGTTGATGCGTATCTTGCGAGGGTTGCCATAATCTTGGTGGGCGTTTGAGTGGCTTTAAGGCGATCGCTAACCGATTTTGTCTATTATAGTAAATTGCTGCCATATTCTTGAACGCTAAGCAATGCCCCAAACCACCCAACTTTACCAACTTACATTACCAATTGTCGAAACCTTCCATTCCATCCAAGGAGAAGGCGCTTGGATGGGTGCAAGTGCTTTTTTCATTCGCCTAGCGGGTTGTGATGTTGGCTGTCCTTGGTGTGATACCAAAATTTCTTGGAATGCCAAAAGACATCCCCAAGTGGCGATCGCGGATTTGGTTGATCAGGCGCTAGAGTCTAAGCCTGCGATCGTGGTAATTACAGGTGGTGAGCCATTGATACACGACTTGACGGAATTAACACAACAGTTAAAAAAGCAAAGATTGCGAGTCCATTTAGAAACTTCAGGCGCTCATCCCTTTAGTGGTAATTTCGATTGGGTTACTTTTTCACCAAAGCAGTTTAAGCTTCCTCACCATAGTGTTTATGAGCAAGTTAGCGAACTTAAAGTTGTAATTAAGGAACCTTTAGATTTGGAATGGGCGGAATCGAATGCGAAAATGCTGGATGCACATATTTTGAAATATCTGCAAGCGGAATGGTCAACGGTAAGCAGTAAAAATCTTGTAATGGACTATGTTTTAGATCATCAAGATTGGCGAGTGAGTATCCAAACCCATAAGTTATTAGGAGTTAGATGATGGAACAATTAGTAAATGTGAAAAAAGCAATAATTTTGCTGTCGGGTGGCTTAGACTCGGCAACGGTAGCGGCTCAAGCGATCGCTGATGGGTACAAAGCGATCGCCTTATCTTTTCGCTATGGTCAACGACATGAAAGAGAACTATTGGCAGCTAGACAGGTCGCCGCCGCTTTGAAGATTCAAGAACATTTTTTAATTGATGTCAATTTGGCACAGTGGGGAGGTTCTGCGCTAACGGACATCAATATTGCAATGCCAATAGAAGGTGTGCAGGCAGATGAAATCCCGATCACCTATGTGCCTGGACGAAACACTGTATTCATTGCGATCGCCCTATCTCTGGCGGAATCTAAAGGAGCCGAAGCTATTTATTTAGGAATTAATGCTGTGGATTATTCAGGCTATCCTGATTGCCGTCCCGATTATTTAGAAGCATTCCAGAAGTTAGCTGCCCTATCTTCCAAGGTGGGAGTGGAAGGTCATGCCCCGAAGTTAATTGCGCCTTTAGTGATGGACTCTAAGGTTGATATTGTCAAGAGAGCTAAGCGCTTGGGTGTGCCGATTGAGCTTACTTGGTCATGCTATCAGGGGGGTGAGGTTCCCTGTGGGGTTTGTGATTCCTGTCGGATTCGGGATAAGGCAATTTTGGAAGCTAAGTAAATAGGCAAAAAGCTGTGGCACACGCGAAGCGTGTGCCACAGCTTTTTGTGAATTAACCGAGAACCTTGCGAGCAGTTGCCACAACGTTATCAACGGTGAAGCCAAACTTAGCGTAACCAATAGGACCTGGAGCCGAAACACCGAAGCTATCCATACCGATTACTGCGCCTTCAAAACCGACATACTTGTGCCAGCCAAAGGTACTACCAGCTTCAACACTAACGCGCTTCTTAACGGATGCAGGAAGGATGGATTCCTTGTACTCAGCCGACTGCTCATTGAAAAGTTCTTGACAAGGCATCGAGACAACACGCACTGCCTTACCTTCACCAGCGAGGATTGCCGCCGCTTTAACAGCTAGATCAAGTTCCGAACCTGTGGCGATAAAGATCAAGTCAGGATTTACGGCATCAACAACGGTATAAGCACCCTTCTTTGCGCCTTCGATGGAAGTACCAGCGAGGTTTTTCACGCCCTGACGAGTGAAAGCCAAGAAACTAGGACGCTTACGATTGGCGATCGCCACTTGATAAGCCGCTACAGTTTCATTAGCATCCGCAGGGCGGATGGTCAAGGAGTTAGGAATGACTCGCAAAGAGGCAATGGTTTCGACGGGTTGGTGGGTGGGACCATCTTCACCGAGCATAACGGAGTCATGGGTGAGGATGTATAGTACACCAACTTCTGAAAGAGCCGAGAGACGCATTGCACCGCGCATATAGTCGGCGAATACGAGGAAGGTTGCACCGTAGGGAATTGTGCCGCCATGGAGAAACATCCCGTTCAGGATTGCGCCCATGGCGTGTTCACGTACACCAAAGCGGAAGTTGCGACCTTCATAAGAGCCGTATTGGAAGTCGGCGAGACCTTTAACATAGGTCATATTGGAGTGAGCCAAGTCAGCCGAACCACCCAAAAATTCAGGAAGTACAGGAGACAAAGCATTCAGGCAAGCTTCTGAAAGTAAACGGGTCGAGGTTTCCTTTTGAGCAACAGGCTCAAGGGCTTTTTCCCAACCTTCAGGCAATTCGCCAGCCATGATCCGCTTGAATTCCACAGTTTCCGCAGGATAGGCTTTTTCGTAAGCCGCAAAGCGCTCATTCCATTCTGCTTCGGCACTAGCACCCTTGTCGATCGCTTGACGGAAACGAGCCAACGCATCGGCAGGAACATCGAAAGGCTCATGCGTCCAACCAAGATTAGCGCGAGTTGCCGCAACTTCATCGCCGCCGAGAGCCGCGCCGTGAACGCCCGATGTACCAGCTTTCTTAGGAGAGCCATAACCAATGGTGGTGGTGACAACTAGCAAGCTAGGCTTGTCGGTGACGGATTTAGCTTCAGCTAATGCCTTAGCGATCGCCGTAAGATCTTCGTTACCATCAGCAACCTTAACAACGTGCCAACCGTAAGCTTCGTAGCGCTTAGCGACATCTTCAGTAAAGGCGAGGTCGGTGCTGCCATCAATGGAGATGCTGTTGCTGTCATACATCATGATCAGCTTGCCGAGCTTGAGGTGCCCTGCCAAGGAAGACGCTTCGGACGCGATCCCTTCCATGTTGCAACCGTCACCAAGGATTACATAGGTATAGTGATCAACGATATTGTGACCAGTTTTGTTGAAACGAGCTGCTAAATGCGCTTCAGCGATCGCCAAACCAACGGCATTACCCACACCTTGACCAAGAGGACCTGTGGTGACTTCAACACCTGCGGTTTCAAAGTTTTCGGGGTGTCCGGGGGTGGGGCTACCCAACTGACGGAAATTTTTAATATCTTCGATGCTTACGCTGTCATAGCCTGTGAGGTGCAGCAAAGAATATTGCAACATACAGCCATGTCCTGCGGAGAGGACAAAGCGATCGCGATCAACCCACTTAGGATTTTTAGGATTGAATTTTAAAAACTGATCGAACAGCACAAAAGCCATTGGTGCTGCGCCCATCGGCAGACCGGGGTGACCAGATTTTGCTTTTTCGACCGCATCAATCGATAAAAAGCGAATGGAGTTAATGCAGAGTGTCTCAAGGGTTTGAAGTTTGGGGGGTGCAGCGACCATAGTTACAATTGCTTTAAAAATTTGTACTCATTCGGGTACATTTTCCCTCAAAACTGTCCCATACAATAATAAATTTTAAGATTTGGTGTCTTCTGACGCAGATTAAATACTTATCGCTCTGCTTCGATGATGGGCCAATCAATTAGAACTCAAACAATTGTTACAGTATCTTAAAATCAAGATTTCCTGACACATTTGGTATTAAGATATACATAATTAGAAAAAACTACTCCTTTCCCAGTGAAAGATTAGCGGTGCGGCGCTTCGCGCCGCACCGCTAATTATTGGGTTTTAATATTTATTTTTATACTGTGAAGGGAGTAACCTTTAATCAAGTTCTCTAAATATTCCTCTGAGGGTGATAGTTATGAACAGTCTGATGCAACAACTTAGGAACACAGTGGAATATCTAAGCGATGCGATCGCCAGAATTTTCACCCCAAGCAAAGACGATTACCCCGCCACTGGTGAACAACCATACAAGGGTGATCCTGCCTCCAAATAATTTACGTAAGCCAAAAAAGAGAGTTACAGCACTTCGTGCTGTAACTCTCTTTTCTGGCTTATGCGTAAGAGAGCGCAAGAGGTGGTTGCGCCCGCCCACCGGGCGCTAACACCACGTTCGCGCGCATAACCCAAAGCCCGCAAAAATAGGTTAAACACCCACTGCGGTTAAACTCGTTTGTGGCGGTAGTAAATTAGTTGGGGGGAGGATAACCCATGGAA
>JBBQRB010000216.1:0-5339 GCA_038215315.1 Pseudanabaenales cyanobacterium | reverse complement strand
GGGACGTAATTGCGGCGCTTCGCGCCGCAATTCCGTCCCTTAGGCTTTTAAAAAGATGGCGTAGCCATTTCCTGCTGTAATGCTATGCACTTGGCACAACTTGTTTCCGTAAAGAAATCAGGCGGCGGCTAGCAGTTTCATTCTTCTCTTCTAGCTTGAGGACCTGCTCATACATTTCGATCGCTTGGGGTAACAACTTTTTTTTCTCATAGGCATGACCCAGATTATTAATCGCCGTTACATAGCCATCCTGCAAGGCGATCGCCTCTTTGTAGTTTTTAATCGCCAAGTCATACTGTTCTTGGGAAAAATAGGAGAAACCCAAGGCATTGTAAACTTCGGGCATATTGTCACCGCCCTCTTTGACCGCTTTATTAAATAAAGTGATTGCTTGAGCAAATAGCTTTTTGCGTAAGTAGACACTACCAAGTTGGTAGTAGTCTTCGGAAGATCCCTTCTCTTTTTGTAGCTTAGGTTGGAGGTCAGAAATTACGCTTTCAAGGCTGCGAGCCTTCATGATTTGGCGAATCACTAGCCAACTAACACCAGCTAACAGCACAACTAAGGCTCCAAGGTAGGCGATCGCTAATGTACTATCCATAGGTATTTAGTAAATTCTTTAATAACGGATTTATCTATCATTACATCACGTTCAGTTGTTTAGAGCCTTAAGACGTAATTTTTAACCATGAGTCATCCTGCTACAGAAATTTATGATGCGATCGTGGTTGGTTCGGGAGCAAATGGTGGTATTGCCGCCAAAGAATTAAGCGAGCGTGGTCTTAAAGTCCTTGTTTTAGAAGCAGGTCGCGCCCCTAAACCCAGTGAAGTTGGCAATGAAGTTAGAGATATGGCAAAGCGAGCCTATAATCTTGGCTTCTCTAAGCGCCAGTCCTATCAGGCGATGCATCCCGGATATTGGAAAGCCAATCCTGATTTTTTTATCGACGAGAAGGAAAATCCCTACACTACGCCAACTGACCAGCCATTTTCTTGGATTAGGGGACGGCAGGTGGGCGGCAAGAGTCTAACTTGGGGCGGGATCACCCTCAGACTGTCGGACTATGAATTCAAGGCAGCTAGTCGGGATGGCTACGATCGCGATTGGCCGATCAATCATGCTGATCTCGCACCGTACTACAGCAAGCTCGAAAAATTTTTTGATGTGCGCGGTAGTCGTGATGGACTCTCGCAGCTGCCCGATGGTGACTACCAGCCCAACGCGCCCCTTACGCCTGCGGAGGAGCAGATCAAACAAATTGTGGCTACAAATTGGAGCGATCGCTGCTTGATTCCTTCTCGTGGTTTTGGCTTGCATCAACCTACTCCTGAAAAGCCTTGGCCAGCCTATTCGAGTCTTGGTTCTTCACTCAAGGTGGCGATCGCCACAGGTAATGTCACCTTGCGATCGGATGCAGTAGTTAGCAATTTGATCTTTGATGCGAACCGCAAGGCAAAAGGAGTTGCCTATATTGATCGCAATACTAAAATCACCCACGAAGCCTATGGACGGACAGTCATCCTCTGTGCTTCAACGATTGAGTCGGTGCGGATTCTCCTACACTCCACAGAGAAATATCAACCCTCAGGGTTAACAAATCTGTCTGGGATGCTAGGGCATTTTTTGATGGATCATGTTTCTACTTCCACTTTCTTTTTGTTACCAAATGTTAAACCACCTGCTCAACCCTTCGCCTTATCGGGTTGCGACAGCTTTTTCATTCCTTGTTTTAGCAATCTCCAATCTCAGCAAGAAAAGTTTTTACGCGGCTATGGCATTTGGGGAGGTGTGCAGCGCTTTGATTTGCCAAGCATTGTCCGTAAACAGTCTGGTTCGATTGGCTTTTTGATCGCTCATGGTGAAGTGCTGCCCCGCCATAGTAATCGCGTGCAGTTAAGTGCTGATGTTGTTGATGCGTGGGGTATCCCTGTTCCACATATCGAATGTGCTTGGTCAGAAAATGAACATTTAATGTTAGAGCATATGCATCAACAAATTGATGAGATCATCAGGCTCTCAGGAGGGAAAACGATGAAGTTAACGGAAATGTTTCATGTGCCTCTTTTTGGTGGTTTTGTCAGTCGGATGGAAGAAACAATGGCTTTTGCTTCGCCGCCTGGGTACTACATTCATGAAGTCGGCGGCGCAAGGATGGGAACTTCAGAATCTAATTCTGTGGTAAATATGCACAACCAAGTTTGGGAATCGCCTAATCTTTTTGTCACCGATGGTGCTTGCTGGGTGTCGTCAGGTTGGCAAAGCCCAACGCTGACCGAAATGGCAATTACCGCAAGGGCTTGCGCTTTCATTGCCAAGGAATTGCCTAATTTATAAAAAGCTGAGGCGCACGCTGCGCGTGCGCCTCAGCTTTACAAATAAAACCCAGATATGATTCGGCGGGCGAAGCCCGCCGAATCATATCTGGGTTTTATTTACGATCCTAAATGCTGTGAGTGCTTTGCAATAGCGCAATCAATTGCTGACTCGAAATATGGGCAATTGGAATACTATCAACTCCCATTGCCACACAAAGTAATGCTAAATAAAGAATTGAATATTTAAATACAGAACGGGCTACATTGCGATCGCTAGGTTCTTTGAGCAATTGAAGCGCTTTAAAAATAAATGCGCCACCTAAAATAAGCGCCGACACCGCGTAAACCATGCCCATCGCATTGCAAGGATATACCAGCAGCAACGACACAGGAACCATTAGTAATGTGTAAAGCAAAATCTGATTAGCAGTTACTTCTACGCCTTTGACTACAGGTAACATCGGTATGCCCACCTTGGCATATTCATCACGAATAATCAGTGCCAAAGCCCAAAAATGTGGGGGAGTCCACACAAAAATGATTGCAAACAACACCCATGCTGACCAGCTTAATTCACCTGTTACGGCTGCCCAGCCGACTAATGGCGGAATTGCACCTGCCGCGCCACCAATCACAATATTCAGGGTACTAGAGCGCTTTAGCCAAATCGTATAAACGCCCACGTAAGTAGCGATCCCAGACATCGCCAAGCAAGCGGCTAGCAAATTGGCATAGCCCGTAAGCATCGTAAAAGAAATTATTGCTAATGCGATCGCAAACACTAGGGCATCGCGGGGATGAATTCTGCCCGATGGTAGTGGTCGCCAACTGGTGCGTTCCATCTTGGCATCAATGTCGCGATCATACAAACAGTTAATCGTATTTGCCGAAGCCGCCGCGATCGCGCCACCTAAAACAGTAATAAACATTAAAAACAAATCCACTTCTCCCGCCGAGGCAATCCACATAGCTCCTGCGGTAGTGATTAGTAACAGAACAATAATGCGTGGCTTAGTTAGCTCTATGTAATCTTGGATTACATTTTTCCAGCTCCGAACTGGCGAAACTAATGGATTAACTTCAGCAAGAATACCTTCTGGATTAGTAATCTTTGGGTTTGCTATTTGTGGCATTGAGCGTTGCTCCTAAAGTACTTCGAGGCTGGTAAGTAGATAGGTACAATAAAAACAGAACCCAAAAAGCTGTGATGCACGCTGCGCGAGCGTCACAGCTTTTTGGGTTTTAAGTTTTCTTTTGCATACATACTTATTAAGGACTTATGATTAATTGGCTTCGACTTCGCTTATCCAAACTTGGCTGAGCGAAGTTGAGGTAGCTTTAAATGCTAAGACCGTAAAACAAACAAGAGTTCCTAATAATGCTGAGCCAGTGGCTTGATGGGCAATTGTGAGTGGCTCAACCTGCAAGTGCAGTTTATAGGTAGAGTAACCGATCGCCACCTGTGCAAATACGAGAAAGCCAACTAGTGAACCAGTCCAACGTAGTAATGGAGAGATATTTTTGGTTAGCCATACTGATGTTAGCACTGCCAAACTTGCAAGGGTTGCGGGGACAATACCGATCAGGTGAGCATTTAAAACTATGCACATATCTTGAGTGGCAAAGCATTGATGTAAAGCCCACTGTGAGGCAACCAAAGCACCAAGAATGCTTTGTAAATAAACTAAAGCGGCGGCGGCTAAGCCTAGCCAAGCAATTTTGGATGTTTTTGTCGCGAATTCTGCAAGGTTAGCTTGTGTATTTAAAGAAGCGATCGCGATCGCCAGCAAGCTAGAAAAGAACAACAACCCAGTTCCCAAGTGGGCTGTAACAATATCAAACCTGAGCAATTGTGTAACCGTCAGTCCACCCAAAACCCCTTGAAAAATCACCAACAAAAGAGAGCCTGATGTCGCCCAAGGTATCCATTTCGGTAAAGAGTTGCGGAAGTACCATCCCGAACCACACAAAACAATTGTGGCAAATCCAACTGTGGAAGCAACTAGTCGATGAAACCATTCTAAGAACACTTGCAGGTTCATCTGTTCCGCAGGCAAGATCGAGCCATAACACAGGGGCCAGTCTGGACAAGCTAGCCCTGCATTCATCACACGGGTAGCACTACCGATCGCCATTACCATCCAAGTCGCGATCGCAATACCAAAAGCCATACGGCGGATCAAGACAATTGGTTCAATAAAGCTTTGATTTGCTTCAGTATTTTTGTAAGAAGATAAAGAGTCGGTCATGTAAGTCAAATTATTTCATGATTTCTTCGTGAATCTTTATGAAACTCAACCGAAGTATGGACGTTAGCAATCATATTAAGAGCAGATTCATGATTGGTAAAGCGATTTAACAATTTCTTCCTTGTTACAGCGCTAGTCAATCTTGGTTTTCAAACCCAAAAGAGGGTGACGGCGCGGAGCGCCGTCACCCTCTTTTGGGTTTGATAGATCAAGGCTTTATGTTCTTGGGCGATTTCCAAACCTCTCTTTCAGACGATCGCGCATACGAGGACGATTATTTTTCATAATTTCATTGAGTTGCGATCGCTGTTGGGGAGTCAAAATTTCGCGCATGGCTAAAGTCCGCTCAAAATGCTGTCGCCGCAAATCTTGATGAAGATTTAGCACCTCCTCATGTTTAGTTCGGATTACGGCATCGGCTTCATTGCTTGCTAATAAGTCTCGCAACTCTTTACTGGCTTGGCGCGATCGCTGCATCAGATCACTGATTGAGGCATTATTGCGATCGCGGACTGCTTTTAGTTTTTGTAATTGTTCTGGTGAAAGATTTAACTGCTTTAATACCCTGCCAGATGCCAAGTCAGGGCTTTTCTCGCGGTCTGGACGAACTGGCAACTGCGTCAAGATATCTGGTTCTATTTCAGGACTTATAGAGAGATTTTTGTCTGGCACATTTGCTGGATTAATATCCGCCTGAGCTTGCGCCTCTACTAGTGCTTTTGTTTGAGGTTTTAGATTAGTAATACTAACCCAAATAGCGCCGCTAGTGACGAC
>JBBQRB010000215.1:0-5348 GCA_038215315.1 Pseudanabaenales cyanobacterium | reverse complement strand
AATATATCTGGAGCAATTAATATTGGAATCTCAGAAGAAGACCGTTTCGCGATCGCTGAAGGACTATCTCGTTTATTAGCTGACACCTATACACTCTACCTAAAAACTCATAATTTTCACTGGAACGTTACAGGTCCAATGTTTAACACCTTGCACTTGATGTTCGAGGCGCAGTACACCGAATTATCTTTAGCAGTCGATTTAATCGCGGAGAGGATTCGCTCCCTTGGTGCATATGCACCTGCAACTTACTCAGCCTACGCTAAGCTTACTTCCATTCCTGAAACAGAAGAAATTCCTAAAGCTAAGGAAATGATTCAGCTATTAGTAGAAGGACAAGAAGCGGTAACTCGTACAGCTCGTTCTATTTTTCCGATCGCTGAAAAAGCCAGCGATGAGCCAACTGCGGACTTATTAACTCAACGTCTTCAAGTTCATGAAAAAACGGCTTGGATGTTGCGTAGTTTATTAGAAGAATAATACAGCAAACCCCAGAATTAGGTGGCGGCGCTCCGCTCTGCCACCTAATTCTGGGGTTTTTTAAAAGCGTGGCGAAGCCATGTTTTCAAAGATTTTATGAGTTTGGTTTTGAGCGTAAAGCGATGTATAGCTTTCGCTAGTCTCGCTAGGACATAAAAACCAAAAGAGAGAGGCGGCGCGGAGCGCCGCCACCCTCTTTTGGTTTTTGCTTTGTCTTGATACAAGTGGCGACAGCTACTCCCTTCCCAGCGAAAGATTAGACGTTGCGGCGCGGTGCGCCGCAACGATAATTTCTTGGGTTTAAGGTCTAGTCCTATGCTAGGAAGGGAGTATGAATCTTTAAATAGGCTGTAATTGAGATGTCAAAAACAATTAAACAATTAGGTGAACATGGGTTACTGAAAATATTTCAGCAATATTGCAGTCCTGTGGTGGGCGATGATGCCGCCCCTATGGGTACAACCTTACCCAATCATCAGATGGTAGTCACCACTGATATGTTAGTGGATGAAGTTCACTTTAGCGATCGCACGACTAGCCCTGAAGATGTTGGGTGGCGAGCTGCTGCGATCAATCTTTCTGATTTAGCTGCTATGGGAGCTAGACCTTGGGGACTATTAATGTCGGTAGGCTTACCATCAAACACTGAAATCAATTGGATAGAAAGCGTATATCGTGGATTTAAAGAATGTTTGCAAACTTATGGAACGGAACTTGTTGGTGGTGACACCGTGCAATCGCCGATCCGAACTCTATCAGTTACCGCCTTTGGACAGGTTCCCATTAATCGTCTGATTCAAAGACACACAGCAACTGTTGGCGATGCATTGGTAATTACAGGAAATCATGGATTATCAAAGGCTGGCTTAGAGTTACTCTTGCATCCTAAAAAATATTCCAATAGTAAAATTAGTCAAGATCTTAGGCAAATATTACAGCACCATCATCAACGCCCGATTCCTCGATTTGACGCGATCGCTACTTTGGAAAATATTTATCACACCAAGTTGAGAGAGTCTCCAAAAGAAGACCGTGTACTTACAGATTCATGGTCAGAAACTTGTAAATTTGTAGTGTCGGGTATGGATAGCAGTGACGGACTAGCCGATGCGATCGCTCAGATTTGCCGTGCTAGCCAAGTCGGCATAAAAATTAACTGGTCAGTTTTACCAATACCTGATGCTATTAAATCTTTGGCAGGCGATCGCGCTCTTGATTGGGTGCTATACGGCGGTGAAGACTTTGAATTAGTTCTATGTATGCCTTGGCAAATAGCGACCGAATTTGTGCAGCAACTACCTACTTCGACGATCATCGGTGAAATAATTGATGCAGATTCTGAAGATAATCAAATCAATAAACTAGAAATGCATTCAACATTTCAGCATTTTTAAGCGTTTAAAAAAAATTCATAATTATTACATTGCTTTGCGCCCAAGCCAAAAAATGGTTAAAGGCGTTTTAAAGCAATGCTTTTAACCGTTTTTTGGTGATTCGTTTACATACAAGTTAATACAAATTGCATATAAGCAACTGGATGCTAGTTATAATTTACTAGATAAGTTGTTGTGTCACCTGTATGAAACTCAATAGAGAGTTGTGGTGCTTTGCGCCACAACTCTCTATTGGGTTTCATGTCCTGACTTGACTGGATACGATTAATCATAAAGCTAGAAGTTGGATGGCGATACTAAGTGTCGCCACTCCATGCTTGGATCTTGTTCTTCCCAGATACAAGTAATGACAACTATCAAAAATGGAAAATTCTATCTAAATTGTTCTAAATCATGGCTTTATATCGCTTAATTTATGTCAGTCAAGCTGTTGCGGGAATAGGATATTCTGACTTAATCGACATTATGCAGAAGTCGGAAAAAAACAACTTGCCAGTAGGAATCACAGGAATGCTTAGCTTTGGGGATTCTATGTTTTTGCAAGTTCTAGAAGGGAGTCGTCGGACAGTTAGCCAGACTTACAATCGAATTCTTGTCGATAAGCGCCACGTTAACGCGGAATTAATTGACTTTTCGGAAATTGAACATCGAGATTTTGCTCTATGGTCAATGAAGGCAGTCCAAATTGATAATCATCCTGAAATTCGTAATATAATTCTAAAGTATTCAGGCTCCTCGACCTTTTCACCCATCTCGATGACTGGTAAACAGAGTCTCAGTTTTTTGAAAGAAACCACGGAGCTTTACAAAGAAAAGTAAGCACATTTAGCCTGAGTGGTGCAGAAAACTAAGGTACGCATAATAAACATTAAAAAGGAGCATTACATTTCATTAATGGAAAGTAGAAGATTGGCGATCGCACTCGTTTTCACAGTTCTATTACTCATGTATCAAATGGAACTCGTAAAAATCCCATCCCAATTTGTATAAAATGATCGTCTTGAGTGTTGAATGATAAGAATCGTTTGAGTTTCCAAGCGCAAGCCAACCCCAAGTGTCTACAAAGATATATGAAAATTTACCATGCTTAGCCATATAGTTCAGTTTCAATTTCCATCGCAGATATGGGAGTTGATTTTAAAGACCTAATAATGGGTCACTCTGAATTTTATTGATGACTAAGGTATTGAAAGGCTTAGGGCTTATCTCGTTTGCAGCCAACTCTTCCAACAAAATTTGCATGACATAAAATTGAGCAGAGCGATCAAGTTTTTTTAGCGTGCTAATTAACTGCGTTGAAACCATTTTTGCCTCCATAAGGACAGTAGACATAGCTAGATGATACAACACTGACCTATGTGCATAGATTTCATTAATCTAATGAATGATGCTAAACAAGAGCAAAGGTATCAAAACACCCGAACTTCTTGCAATTTCTCGTAAAAATTCGATATCGCTGTTAGGCAGTTTGATCGTGATTTTTGGGATGGATTGCATATAAGCCTGAGCATGGCGTTGATAGCGATCGCATTCTTGTTGGAGATTTGGAACAGAGTACCATTCGCATCTCTCTACAGAATCTAGGATGTCTTACTCTTCGGTATCAAGTTGAATATTCATGTCATTCTCCTAAATGGTGCTTTACATTTTATTAATGGAGAATAGAAAATTGGCGATCGCACTGCTACTAAACCCTAAAACGAAACAGACTAACGTTGAAGTTAAGTCGCTATAGGCAGGTTCAAAACTTTCAAAATTTAGACCTGCGAGGTTGGTTCCAACGCATTGTTAGTTTTTTGCCTCTGGACTATTTGCATAAGCAGTCGAAGGGCTTCGTTCACTGACCCACTTGGAGGAAATGCGTGAGCAAAATCAGGATACAGTAAGACTAAATTAGCTCTGACTCGATCATATCGAAAATCATTTACATGAGCAGAAACAAACAAGGTGCAGTACATTTTATTTCAGCACCCTACAGGACAGGATCGGCGATCGCACTAGATGGCTCGCACGTCCCTGTTGTACATGGCAAGAATCAGGCGTGAAAGTATTACTCTCAATCAACAAAAAAGTCAACTATTGAAAAAATAGCTGCCCATATCTTGTTGACAAAATTCCCATAAGGTGTTAGGATATACATCCTTAGGATGTATATCCTAACACCTTAACATAGCTTCTGACCTTTTGAGTGCCAGCTAATTATGAATGCCATCAAAGCAATCACATTATCACTTGGTAAATTAGATCTGCCAGTCATCTCTAAATATCAGTTTGGATTAACTGTAAACAAAATATATCGAAGCAAGGTTTATAGTGGTGAACCTGTAAATCTCCAAAAGGACTTTGCGGAAAAAGCAGACATTGATCAATACTTAAACTTATTACTAGATGAAGGAGTTTTGTTTCCTCACAAGAATCTCTCCAATATTTTCACTCTTCTTGGTCGATCTGATGGCGATCATGAGGATATAGCCTGTACAGTTGACCCTTTTTGCTATATCTCTCATTTAAGTGCCATGTCATATCATGGTTTAACAGATCGAATACCAAACAAACTGTTTATATCTTCCCCTTCGGCTAATACTTGGCGATCTTTTGCAAAAAAGAAAATGCAGAAAGATCTGGGCGATGATTTTGAGAGCTATTCTGAGCATGGGTTGCCAGAGCTAGTAAGAACGAACATTGATAAGATCAATAAGACAGACCTTCATTGCCTGAGTTCTAGTCATTTGGGAGCATACAAGAATGTTAGGGGGAGACCGCTTAGAGTTTCAACTATAGGAAGAACATTTCTCGATATGTTAAAAAATCCAGAGCTATGTGGGGGTATCAATAATATATTGGATGTATTTCATGAATACGGAGAAAAATATCTCAGATTGATAACTGACGATATTGATAAAAATGGAGAGCCTATCGATAAGGTTAGGGCAGGCTACATTTTGAATGAGCGTTTAGGTATTAATAATGAGGTTATTAATGGTTGGTCTTCACTTGCTCAAAGGGGTGGATCGAGAAAGCTTGATTCAAGCTCAGAATACTTTCCCGAGTGGTCAGATAAATGGAAAATTTCTTTGAATATTTTTAGGAATAGTGCTTGATGAATGAAACCGAAGAATACGACATCAGAGACTGGGTTGAAGCCGAACTAGATAAAAGTAAGAAGGAGTTTCGTCAGGCTGTACATACGATCTTGTCGGCAATTGCTTCAGATAGTAATTTGAAAGCAAACATGATTTTGAAAGGAGGTATTCTGTTAGCGATAAGATATAAAAGTCATCGTTATACAAAAGATATCGACTTTTCTACTGAGAGGAAACTCGGTGGTGAGATTACTGAAGACACCGTTCGTAAATCTTTGGATAGTAGCCTAGCCCAGATTGTTGAGGAATTAGATTATGGTTTAGACTGCCGTGTACAAAGTAGTAAGTTACAGCCAAAAGATCGTAACTCTACATACCCATCAATTAAGAT
>JBBQRB010000214.1:0-5374 GCA_038215315.1 Pseudanabaenales cyanobacterium | reverse complement strand
TCTATAATTTTTTCATGTTTAACTTGAAAAAACAACACATACACCCCAAACCGCGGTGGCGAACCCACTGCGGGCCCCACGGCTTTTGGGATTCTAGGTTTTATTTTGATACTGGCTCTTCCTGCGCCAAATTTACCAAATTACCCTAGCCCCAAATTGAACTGCCCATGTTTCAGCCAACTATCAATCCTAAATCTGAGTTTCGGGCGCGGTGGAGTCTTGGCGACATTCTATTGCCATTAGCTGTGATTGCGCTGATTTTTACGATTGTGCAGACTGCTAGCAAATTTACAGGAGCTTATGATAGCGGCTATGTGATTAATCTATCGCTCAGTTATTTGCCCAGCTATGCCTTACAAACTTTGGTGAGAATGCTAGCGGCTTACTTTATCTCTTTAGTGTTTAGTCTGACCTATGCCTATATTGCCTATCGTTCTGCCCTATGGTCAAAGGTACTGGTTCCTCTGTTAGATATTCTCCAATCAATTCCTGTACTTTCATTTTTACCTGCGGTAGTTTTAGCGCTGGTGGGGCTGTTTCCTGGACAGAGGTTGGGGATTGAAATTGCCTCTATCTTACTGATTTTTACAGGTATGACATGGAATATGACCTTTAGCTTCTATCAGTCTTTAACAAGTATTCCTAAAGAACTGATTGAAGTTAGTCAAGTTTATTGTCTCGGTGGTTGGCAAAGATTTTGGACTATGGAGCTACCTTCAGGAGTAGTTGGTTTGGTTTGGAATAGTGTGATGTCTGTAGCTGGAGGATGGTTTTTCCTGATGCAAACTGAATCTTTTACACTTTCTAATCGTGACTTTACGCTTCCAGGGTTAGGCTCTTTTTTGAAGGCCGCAGCAGATGCAGGAGATAATCTGGCGATTTTTAGTGGGCTAGCTGTTTTGATTGCCATAATTACGGTGATTGATTATTTGGTATGGAGACCCTTGATTGCTTGGGCTGAGAAGTTTAAGAACGAGACTGTTGAGGCAGCACAAGTGCCAGAGTCTAGGGTGATGGATTTTTTGAGGCGATCGCCGACGATGCGGATTATTAGCGATCGCTTGTTTAGTCCCATAGCTGAAGCCGTCAACATTCGCTTTAGCAGCAAATCATCGGCAGCTTTGGCTGTGCAGCACCAAGCTTCAAAATACCTAAACTGGATCAATTGGCTAATATTTGGGCTGGCAGGCTTTGTGGTGTTGAGTGGCGTATTTAGAGCGATCGCTTTACTGAGTCCAATGCCGTTAAGTTCTTGGCAAAAAGTAGCGATCGGCGCTCTATTTACGGCTATTCGGGTATTTATAGTCTTGGTTATTTCTCTCATCATCACAGTCCCGATCGGCGTAACGATTGGACGCAACCCCAAACTTGCTCAATTTCTACAGCCGATTGTTCAGATTGCCGCTTCAGTTCCAGCAACAGCTGTTTTTCCAGTTCTATTGCTGTATTTAGGAAATATAGCTGGAGGTTTGGATATTGGTGCGGTGATTTTGATGACTTTAGGAAGTATGTGGTACATCCTGTTTAATGTGATTGCAGGAGCGCAAGCCATTCCCTCAGAGTTATTTGAAGCGGCAAGGGTCTACAAACTTTCGCCTTGGCAGCGTTGGCGCACCTTAATCTTACCAGGAATTTTTCCATACCTTGTCACAGGGATTATTACGGCTGTTGGTGGGGCGTGGAATGCCAGTATTGCGGGTGAATATATCAAGTTTCAGGGACGTGTATTGACAGCAACAGGGCTAGGCTCAACGATTACTCAAGCTTCTGATGTCGGAGACTTTCCTTTGTTATTAGCCTCGACTATTGTGATGTCGCTATTGGTGGTGGCAACAAATCGTTTAGTATGGCGACCTCTCTATCACTTGGCACAGACTAAGTATCAGCTTTATTGATAAACCCAAGAATAGAGGGGAGGAGCGAAGCGCCGCCCCTCTATTCTTGGGTTTATCTAACGCGCAGCGTGCGCCACAGCCTTTCGTTTTGCTTAGTCACATAAAACTAAAATAGCAGTGAGATTGTCATGCCCATTTATTTTATTCCCTAGTTCAATCAAAGCATCTAGTCCAGTTTGCAAATCGATTTCTCGATTGAGCATAGGCAATAAATGCGATCGCCAATTATCTTCAATCAGATCGTTATCGGATAAACCATCGGAACATAGTAAAAACAAACTTGGCTCAGCGATCGAAAAATAGCTAATAGTCGGGTCAAGCCGTAAGCTGGGGTAAGGGCCAATTGCTTGGGTTAGCTGATGGACATCGGGTCTTGCTAAAGCGGTTTCTAAATCAAGCCCAAGATCAAGTAGTTGAGTAAGAACTTCGTGATCGCGAGTCAATTGTTCGAGTAATGGTGATGAATCAGAACCATTACTAACTTTGTAAATTCGGCTATCTCCCACATGGGCGATCGCTGCCTCTGAGTCATGAATTGCTAGTAAAACTAAAGTTGTTCCCATTCTGCCTAGAGATTCTCTTTGTTCTGATTCATTTTTAATGAAGATCTCTTTATTTGCTTGGCAGATAACTTCATTCAGTTTCTTTTTCCCAGGAAGTGTGTCAATCCAGAAAGGACGAAACTGCTCGACAATTGAATTAACAACGGCAGTACTAGCAACTTCGCCGCTATCATGCCCCCCCATGCCATCACATAATATGAATAGTCCACGATGGCTGCGATCGCTAATTTGATTGCTCCCGCTAATACTGCGAGTCTGAAAAACTGTAGCGAAGTCATCTTCATTGCGATCGCGCTGTACACCAACATCTGTTTTGCCAGCATATTCAATATTCCCTAAGCCAACAGATGAAGATATTACTATTGATGATGTCCCTTCTTCTTTATCTAGCGGGGCAGGACTAAAATCTGGATATGAAGCTGTGAACTTTTCTGAAGGTTCTATTTCAGCAAATTCCTCTAAGCTATCAACTGATACTTCTGACATCTGAAGGGAAGCTAGCTCATTTACCTGTACTTTGATCTCATCCAGCACCTCTGTCAGATTAAGGGGACTGGTGGGAGTTGAGGATTGTGACGCAGGCACAATCTCCATTAATTCATCGTAGGGCTGATCATCAAAGTCATGCTCTAAATCTTCATCTAGCTCATCTACATCTAGATCGAGTTCAACGGATTCTTCTGCAAGTGAGCTTGGTAATACAATCTTAGGAGGATTTACAGAGATCTTAGAACCGCAGACTTGACAAAATTGATAGCTTTCAGGATTTATAGCTTGACAACTAGGACAAATATTCATGAATATTGATTGAATTTTAAATTTGGTCTAAGCACCTGTGAAATCAGGAAATACTCATGAAGTAGATAGGCATAATAAAAACCAGAAACCAAAAAGCTGTGGCGCACGCTGCGCGTGCGCCACAGCTTTTTGGTTTTTAAGTTTTCTTTTGCATACAGCTTATTGAGACTTTAAAGGGTGCAGAGAAATTTTTAAAAATGCCGCTTTGAGGCACTTTTAAAAATTTCTCTGGTTTTTATAGCAGTGCAAAGCGCTGTACCTACTTAACAGCATAGATTAAACTGATAAATAGTGGAGTATAAGTAACCTCAAAACTCGGAAATCTGTAACGTCTTTTCAGAAGATATTAGAGATGACAGTTTTAGTTCTCAGATACGCCAAGCTACTTATTGGAAACGAAACAATTAAGGTAATCGCAACCATGATCGATTCTACCAGACTCAATCTCGCTGATGAGATTGTCCTCGGACGCGACTTTATGACACTATCCCAGCACGTCCTCTCTCAAGTAGGAACATTTTCGCCTGAAGCTTACGATTTGAGTGCTTTAATGGGACGAATTGGCTTAGCAGGTAAAACGATCGCCCGCCACCTTAGCCGTGCGGGATTAGTTGAAAACGTGCTTGGTGTTACTGGTGAAGTAAATGTCCAAGGCGAAGCTGTCAAGAACATGGATCGCTATGCTAATCGCGTTTTTTTGAGAGCATTTGAGCAGAGCGGTTTGGTTTGCCGCCTCGCCTCTGAAGAGATGGAAAAGCCCTACTACATTCCCGAAAACTGTCCGATTGGTCGCTATACTTTGCTTTATGACCCCATTGACGGTTCCAGCAATATTGATGTAAATCTGGCGATCGGTTCTATTTTCTCCATTCGACAACAAGAGGGAAATGATGAATCAGGTGAAGCATTAGATCTATTGCAGTCTGGAAGGAAACAGATCGGTGCTGGCTACATACTTTACGGAACTAGCACCATGCTTGTTTATTCATTAGGAAAAGGAGTTCATGCCTTTACGCTTGACCCTAGCATTGGCGAGTTTATTCTTTTCCAAGAGAATATATCTATGCCAGAGCATGGTTCTATTTACAGCGTAAATGAAGGAAATTTCTGGCAATGGGAAGAGCCAATGCGCGAATATGTTCGCTATATCCATCGACAGTCTGGTAATACGGCGCGTTATTCAGGAGCTTTGGTTGCCGATATTCATCGGATTTTATTTCAGGGTGGTGTGTTTCTCTATCCTGGTATGGTCGGTCACGAAGATGGTAAGTTACGCTTGCTATATGAGTCTGCTCCCTTGGCGTATTTAATTGAGCAAGCTGGCGGTCGAGCGACTACAGGTAAACAAGAGATTTTGGATGTGGTTCCTACTCGTTTACACTATCGCACCCCCTTAATTATCGGTAGTTCTGAAAATGTAAAAGTTGTGGAGTCTTTTTTAAATAAGTAGAAACCAAAAAACTGTGGCTGCGCGTGCGCCACAGTTTTTTGGTTTCTACTTATGAGATCGTTACGCTCCAAATAAATAGAGGCGGCGCAATGCGCCGCCTCTATTTATTTGAGCTTTACGGAAATTATTTGTGTACTAAGTAGGCAAGCATAATTAAACCCAGAATTCAAAAAGCTGTAGCGCGCGCTGCGCGTGCGCTACAGCTTTTTGGGTTTTGGGTTTAGTTATGCTTGCCTACTCACTACCGACGAATGAGAATTTGCAAAGGCTGATTTGGAGAATGTTGCCCAGTAAATAGGCGATCGTCTGCCGTAATTTCATACTCTCCTTCAAAAGCATTAGCAACGATCGCATAGCCACTACTATCAGTCTGTAACTCGACATTGGTTCGCCATGCGTGATTGATGAGGCGATCTAAGCGCGTGAAAGCAGGCTTCGGCTTACCATCTTGATGCAAAATTCCAGTGGGCGCACCTAACCATGCCCCGCGATCGCTATACGACCATAGATAAATTCCTGAAATCTGGGGATGGCTAAAAGCAAAACGATAAAACGATTCGAGATAATCGGCTTGTTTTTGTTCATGGTAGCGATCGCTTTTCCAATCAGTATAGTTACGACTGAAATCGAGGTTCTTTTTTATTGCTCCTGATAGCGAACTAACTTCA
>JBBQRB010000213.1:0-5379 GCA_038215315.1 Pseudanabaenales cyanobacterium | reverse complement strand
ATGCTCATCTTAATTTCCTACCTTGCTCTAGTTTGGTAAAGCAATGTTGCTGCTTCCACATATTTACTGTGAAAGATAGCTGTATTATTTCCTGAATGAATTGATTGAATAAGATACAAATCGTAAGTAAATAATTTTTGAGAATCAAAAGATCAGTTAGAATTGAGGTTTAGATGGTGGTGGGGTAATAAAAATTGCGATCGCATCTCTATGGTCTGTCGATGATGTGGGGACACAAGCTTTAATGGAGGCTTTTTATAAAGAACTCCAGAAAGGTGATGTCTCGCCTACCGATGCCTTGCATAGAGCGCAAGTGACTTTGATTAAATCAGATGGATTTAATCATCCATTTTATTGGTCAGCATTTTTTGCGATCGGGAATGGTCTATAGCAAAAACTAAAAAGGTGTGGCGCACGCTGCGCGTGCGCCACACCTTTTTGGGTTTTGGGTTTTGGGTTTACTTATGTTTGCCTGCTTATGAGTAGATAAATTCGCTAAACTTGAATGAGTCTACTCAAGGCACAAGGTAAAGAAAAATGGTCGCAGCGATCGCAAAACCCATAAATTTAGAAGCATTTCTGGAAATGCCTGAGACTAAACCCGAATCAGAATTTATTTGTGGAGCAATCAAGCAGAAACCGATGCCACAGGGTAAACATAGCCTATTACAAGGCAAGCTGAGTAAAGTTATCAATCAAGCTGAGTAAAGTTATCAATCAAGTAACTGAATTACCAAAAATTGCTTACACTTTTCCCGAACTACGCTGCACCTTTGGCGGCGCATCGATTGTTCCTGATGTTGCCGTATTTCGTTGGGAGCGTATTCCCCGCGATGAGGACGGGCAAGTAGCTAATAAATTCTTAACCTATCCCAATTGGACTATTGAGATTCTATCGCCCAATCAAGGAACAGAGAAGGTGTTGGAGAACATATTGCACTGCATTGAACATGGTGCTGAACTCGGCTGGCTAATTGTACCTGAGAAGAAACATATCTTTGTGATTAACAGCGATCGCCGCATTCAGATTGTGAGGGGAGAGAACATTTTGCCGATGCTTAGTGGGATTGATTTAGAGTTAATGGCTAATCAAGTTTTTGAATGGCTCAGTATTTAGCGAATATTATTTGGTCAGCATTTTTTGCGATCGGCAACGTCTAATCTTTCACTGGGAAGGGAGTAGCAACAAACTGAAGAAAAATTCAAAAGTTTTATTCTGCAATGCTTTTAAGTTTTTCTTTATAAGAACCGCGATCGCTATAAATTACGGGAAAGCGCTGTATTTTGTTTTTGTTGCACCCATCTATGAGATTCTGGTAACAGAAATGACGGTTGCATAATCTGCAAAAATGTTTATGAGTTCGATTCGTGTTGTTCTGATCGAAGACCATGACCTAACCCGCATGGGCATGAAAATTGCTCTACAGCAACAGGGCGATTTGGTCTTTGTCGGCGAAGCTGCCACAGGCGCTGAAGGTGTGTCTCTGGTAAATAGCCAACATCCTGACGTGGCGATCGTGGATTTGGGCTTGCCTGACATTGATGGCGTAGAAGTGACCCGCCAAATTAAGACCGCAGCAAGTGAAACAGGGCAAGCCACCAAGGTTTTAATTCTCACCCTAACCGACAACCAAGAGACTGTACTTGCCGCCTTTGCCGCAGGCGCAGATTCTTATTGCATCAAAGATATTAGCTCTGAAAACCTAGTACAAGCCCTGAAGTTGACAGCCGAGGGTAACTCATGGATTGACCCCGCGATCGCTAGTATCGTATTGCAACAGGTGCGCCGCCGCGAAGCCACTGTGGAGATCGATGCTGCGGAAGCCGACTACAAGCAAGTACTACAGGCCACTCCACTTACCGAACGCGAGTTAGAAGTTCTCTCTGAGATTGTCAATGGCAACAGCAATGCCGAAATCGCGGCGAAGCTTTATATCACAGTCGGCACGGTCAAAACCCACGTCCGCAACATTCTTAACAAGCTCTGTGCTGACGATCGCACCCAAGCTGCGGTTCGCGCCCTCAGAGCAGGACTGGTCAAGTAACCCCCAAGACAGTCCTATAAGTAGATAGGCAGAATAAAACCCAAAAAGCTGTAGCGCACGCTGCGCGTGCGCTACAGCTTTTTGGGTTTTAACGATCGCCAACCCAAGAAGTGAGTGACGGCGTGGAACATCGCCACTCACTTGATTGATCAGTAAAGAGATTCTGCGATGGTAGAGAAACTAAGCAAAAAGCGCTATTCTCCACATTTATTTGATGTCACACAGGACATCATCGGCGCACTCCCTTTGAAGCTAGTGGAGCGATGGCTTAACAGTGAGCAGACCTACGCTGAGGCTCTGCAACTGCTAGAAGGTCATCGAGTTAGAGGGTATAGCGTATCTTCAGACTCAGTTGGCTTAACTAGACTGACTCAGCAAAGGGGTTTACTAGAAATTTTAACGATCATTGATCGCCCTAAAAGGATCGTCTACGGCTATGGAAGAGCGATCGCGGGACAGAGTGTAGGCATTTGGGCAGCAGATAATACGCAAATGTTTTATCCCGATCAGGTAGAAGCCGCGACATTAATCGCTGCAATGCTGACGATTCAGGATCAAGTAATGAAAAGTTGCCAAATCAAGATTGGCTTGGCTGCTCACTATGGAAGTTTTTATGCGATCAGTGGCGGCTTGTATGGCGCGGAGGCGGACGCGATCGAAGATGTTGCCGAAAATCGTACTAGTGGTGGAGAAATATTAATTACCCAAGCTTTACGCGATCGCCTTCCCTTCGACCATAACTTTACGCTTGAACAGCGTCATGACTTAATCCATGATTTTTGTGGAGAGCTAGGTAATGTCTATAGGGTTTTAGATGGGGCAAGGTTAGCGCAAGTACAGCCCGCTAGCGATCGCTATCCGATTCCTTACTCTGAGGAGTTTTACACAGACCTATTAACCCATGAACATCAGTTAGCCAAGTTAACTCCAACCCAAAACTTAGCTCATAATCTGTCCCAAAGCTTAGCCTTGAGATACATCCAGCAAAAGGTCGTAGTCCTAATTGAGAGTAAAAATGAATCTGTGGATAAACATGAAGTCGCCATGTTCAATCAGCTATCTTTTACGGCGCTGATGAAAGATATTGGACTGCAATGTTTACAGCAGCTAGATCAGGAGCCTAATGCAGAAATTAAAGTAATTAATTCTTTGGTCATTTATGCATTTGATCAACCCCGAGTGGCTTTAGACTTTGCCCAGTCTTTTCGTAAAACTCTGGCAGAGCAGAAAGTGACCTGTCGTATTGGCATTGATCAGGGCGAGGTTTTGATATTTTCCCTAGCCTCTGGCACTAAGGATATAGCAGGAGCCGCCGTAAATGTGGCATCGAAGATGGCTCAGGATTGTGGTAAATTCGGTAAAATTTATTTGAGTACCGCCTTATCAGAATTGGCGAAAAATAACGGCTTTCGAGAATTTAGCACCTGTATTTCCGAAGTGGAGTTCATCGCCTATGAGGGGTAGTTGAATTAGGACACAAAACCCAAAAGAGGATGGCGGCGCTGAGCGCCACCATCCTCTTTTGGGTTTTGATTACAAGTGGCGACAGCTATAAAACCCAAGAAACTTTTTGAAAGGCTGGCAAAGCCAGCCTTTCAAAAAGTTTCTTGCACTACACAAAGCCTTACAGCGCCTTGCGCTGCTATAGAACCCAGATAAATTTTTAAAAGTGCCGCGAAGCGGCACTTTTAAAAATTTATCTGTATCGCTCAAAACCTGAATAGGCTGTAAGTGCAGTTGAATTGGGTAATATAGACACAGCAATGCGGCTAGCATTACTTAAAACATTGGCAAAATATGACTGCGATCGCCCAACTATCACCTAAGCGACTCCGTTGGCAAAGGATTAAGAGCTCTACCTTGGCTCGTCAACGCGAAATTTTTTTGTCCGCATCTACTTTTTTGTTTTTTATATGGTGGGATCGCTTCTGGCAAGACAGCACCTCGCGCACCCGTAGCAACCGTGCCGAGTGGCTAGTTCGCAATATGCTGGAGCTAGGGCCCACATTTATCAAAGTAGGGCAGTCCCTCTCGACTCGTGTTGACCTATTGCCCCCTGAATACATCAGCAGCTTGGCGCAGTTACAGGATAAAGTGCCTGCTTTTAGCGCCAAAGAAGCCAGAGATATCGTCGAGTTAGAACTAGGCAAGCCCCTCTATAACTTATATCGAGATTTTGATGAAATCCCTCTGGCGGCGGCTAGTTTGGGGCAAGTCCATCGCGCGACCCTACACACTGGTGAAGACGTGGTTGTCAAGGTCCAACGCCCAGGATTAAAAAAACTCTTTGACCTAGATTTACTTGCTGTTGGTAGACTACTCAAGTTCTTTCGTCGCTACTTTGATTGGACTCGTAAATATAACCTAGAAGGAATTTATGATGAATTCTTTACAATTCTCTATCAAGAAATTGATTACGTGATTGAAGGGAAAAATGCTGATCGCTTTCGTGCAAACTTTGAAGGCTATCCGCGCGTGGTCGTGCCGAAAGTTTATTGGGAATATTCCACCTCTACAGTACTAACTTTAGAATATGTACCTGGCATCAAAATAAATGATCGCCAAGCTCTTGAAGCTTGCGGACTAAATCCTAAAGAAATTAATCAATTAGGAATATGTTGCTATCTCAAGCAACTTTTACAGGATGGGTTTTTTCATGCCGATCCGCATCCTGGCAATTTGGCAGTCAGCCCTAGCGGCAACTTGATCTTTTATGATTATGGAATGATGGCAGAAGTCAAAACCATGGCAAAGGATCAGATGGTTAAGACCTTCTTTGCAGTGTTACGAAAAGACACTAATGAAGTTGTCGATACTTTGATGAGTATGGGTTTCATTGAACCAGTTGGCGATATGAGTCCGATTAAACGAATGCTCAAATTTGTCCTAGATCGCTTTACAGAAAGACCTGTGAATATCAATGAATTTGAGCAAATCAAAGGAGAAGTGGTGGCTATATTTGAGAAGCAACCCTTCCGCTTACCGCCGCAGATGACCTATCTGCTCAAGTCTTTAACCACACTTGATGGCATTGCCCGCATTCTTGACCCTGAATATAATTTCACTACCGCAGCGCAGCCCTTTGTAAAAAGTATTGTGCTGGCGCGAGGTCGCAACAATATGTTGGGCGCTCTAGCCCAGCAAGCAAAGGATTTTCTGGTTTATCAGCTTAATAAGCCAAGTCGGATGGAGATTTTGTTAGAGCGATTGGAAGAGCGAATTGAACGTGGTGAGTTGATGATTCAAGTGAAGTCTTCCGAAGGCGATCGCACTCTTAAGCGGATTAATATTGCGATCAAAACTTTAATTTATGCTTGTTTAACAGGATTTTTAG